>SYDV01000455.1 GCA_005801395.1 Planctomycetia bacterium
CCCCATAATGTCCCAAACAACTCACCACCACGACATCCGGTCGTTCAATGCGGTACACCACGCGATGAAAACTATCCAATCGTCTGGAATAATAGCCGCTCAAATCTCCTCGCAGGGCTTCAAAGCGATGGCTGTGATGCAGGGGGTCTTTGTGCAGTTGATGATCGATCTGTTCGAGGTGGGCTTTCAAATGGGGATAACGTTTGCGGATGGTTTTGACGTCGCGTTGTGCCGCCGTGGTGTACAGAACCGTCCACGTCACTTTATTTGGTCCAGGGTTTTCATTTTACTGCGCGGTTCTTTTTTGCTCGCGCGAATTTTTTCCATGATCGCTGGTTGGCTGGCAATATGGAGGGTTTCCGTCATCGCATTCCATTCATCCAGTGACACTAATATTGCTGAATGTCGTCGCCCAATAATTTGTACTGGGCCACTTTCTGTAACTTCATCGATTAATGGATGGAGCCGTGCGCGTGCATGGCTCGCAGGAATAGCGTCGAGAGTGCTCATGCGCGCTTTGTACCAGAAGTCGTACCACGAACAACCACCAGGATAGCAATCATGAACCAGGCCGTGACTCAGGAACCCATGCCCGTTCGCATGCTCAATGAATATGCGTATTGTCCGCGTTTATTTCATCTGATGCACGTGGAGCAGCTGTGGTCGGAAAATGCCTACACCGAAGATGGCAAGCACGTGCATCGTCGCGTGGATCGTTTTGATCATGCGTTGCCAGCACCCGTTTCGGCAGCTTCTGCGGCACCATCTTCGGCAACAGCGCAAGTTGATACTGACGCGACGGCTGACGATCCGCCGACGATCAATCGCTCGGTTTCTCTCAGCTGTCCTATACTCGGCCTAACGGGAAAATTGGATCTGGTCAGCACCGATGGCGATGAAGCCGTGCCAGTGGAAACCAAACGTGGACGCGTGCCCGATAATCCGGAACGCAGTTGGGAACCGGAGCGGGTGCAATTAATGGCCCAGGGATTGTTATTACGTGCGCATGGGTTTCGCTCTGATCATGGATTTTTATATTTTGCCGGTTCGCGGCGGCGGGTAGAAATTCTTTTCACCCAGGAATTAGAAGCGCGCACGCTCGCCCTCTTGGAACAAGCCAAAGCACAAGCGCTGAGCAATCAATTTCCCGATCCGTTAGAGGACAGCCCTAAATGCAAAGGTTGCTCGCTCAGCGGTATTTGTTTACCCGATGAAACGTTGGCCCTGCGTCAGGTGCCGATTGATCCTGCGGAGCCACCTTCATCGGATTCAACTGCTTCACCAACAGCTCGTCGTCTGTATCCGCCGCGCGATGATGCGGGGCCGTTTTATGTGCAAGAACCCGGAGCATGGGTTGGCACCAGTAAAGGCGCGATTGTGGTGCGCAAAGAAGGAACGCTATTAGCCGAAGCAAAACTCAAAGATTTGGATCATCTGGTTTTGTGTGGCAACGTGCAGATCGGCACCCAGGCCGTGCATTTATTGTGCGAAGCCGGAATTCCCATTTGTCATTTATCGATGGGTCATTGGTTTTACGGCTTCACCTCCGGATTCGTCCTGCGCAACGCCTATGATCGCGCGGCGCAATTTCGTGCGGCGGATAACGAAGAAAAACGTCTAGCCTTCGCTCAAAGCGTGGTGGCGGCAAAGGGGGCCAATCAACGTACGTTACTGCGTCGTAATGCCGATCCAGCCGCGACTGAGGCCATTGATGCCATCGCCAACGTATTGCCATTAGTTAATGACATGACGAATACCGAATCATTGTTGGGTATCGAAGGCACTATGGCTCGACATTATTTCGGCGCCTTTGCTCAGATGATAAAACCTGGCGATTTAGCCGAATCATTCGATGTCGAAGGACGTTCCCGACGACCGCCGCCAGATCCGGTTAATGCCATGTTGTCATTCGGCTACGCGTTGTTGGCTAAAGAATGCACCGTGGCTTTGGCAGCAGTGGGACTCGATCCATTTTGGGGACTGTACCATCGACCTAGACACGGGCGTCCGGCATTAGCCTTAGATTTAATGGAGGAATTTCGCCCGCTGGTCGTCGATTCAGCCGTCATCACCGCCTGCAACACCGGCATGGTGACGCGCGCTGATTGTACGATTGGCCGTAATGGCTGTCTGCTAAAAGATACCGGACGAAAATCTTTTATTCGTGCGTATGAAGCGAGACTCGAACAATTAGCCACTCATCCAACGCTTGGTTATCGCGTGAGTTGGCGCGTGATGATTCGCCTGCAAGCCCGTTTGCTGGCCCGATGGCTACGCGGCGACATTCCCCTTTATCAGGGAGTCACTACCCGATGACCGACCGCCGCCGTTATTTAGTGACCTACGACATCGCTGACGACAAACGGCGCACGGCGGTCTTTGCCGTCTGTCGCCAACAAGGCGACCACACACAATATTCGGTTTTCATCACCGAATTGAACGCTCGCGAACTCGTTGTATTCCAAGCCGAATTGGATGGACTCATCCACCATGACGAAGACCAAATATTATTGGCCGACCTCGGCCCTGCCGAACGCGAAGCCGGGCGCATCATCGCCAGCCTTGGCCGCGTCTATGAACCGCCAACCCGCGCCTTGGTCGTTTGACAAGCCCGTAAACGCAGGTGATTCTGTCGCGAGCGGTGACGTGGTCAGCAAAACCCAGCACCCGCTCGAACCACTTTGATAACAAACCCTTAGCGGAGAAAATCATAACAACAAAACCCACATTAGGCAGCGTCCCAGACAACCGCTCGCAACGGGCCTCGTATCGCCCTATTACGACCCAGGTTAGACGCAGAGCTATTTCCGCAGGTTAATTCCTGCGGCCCCATTGAAGCTACGGGCAATTGCCAATCGCGAAACTCGTGGAAATTGATTTCCGCAGGTTAATTCCTGCGGCCCCATTGAAGCTA
>SYDV01000456.1 GCA_005801395.1 Planctomycetia bacterium
ACGCAGCGATCTACCCATTCCGATCTTTAAAACCACCCAAGTACGGATTTCGCTTGAGTAGCACAATTTTTATTCAGAGCGCTCAGAGCAGATGAACCGTAACCAGAAAGTGGGCTGAGGGTCATAAAACACCTTCGCTGTTCTTCAGTGGTAAGAGTAGTGAACAGAAGCGTCTTTAGGGCGATGAGCGCCAGCGATACGAGTAATGAAGAGTAAGAATCGCGGCTGGTAAGTGCGACCTATGATCTATGCACGGCAACTCAATACAAGTGTAATGCCACGAATGTTGACGGCGAAAAACGCCTGCATTTGAGGCGTTTTGTTCTTTGTCGTCCCTCTTCATTGTCTAGTTTTGACTATGGGCTGTTTGTGCGCGGACCGTTGTTTCTAAAATAAACGTTTCTTTGGTAAAACCGGACCGAATAAGTCTTGTGTTGAAATATAGCACACAGCAAAAAGTGAATACTAACGTAAGTACTTGAACTCTACCCGATTCATTGTCTATCGAGGCCGCGAATGCCCCACTATGAACCTTTCTATGACTGATGGCCTGATAACCCATTTTAAACATTGGAAGCTTGGGGGATATGTCCGAAGTGATTCGCCTGTTCTGAGAAGTAACAAAGTTCACGCCGCTTTCGATTAAGGGATTATTATGACCGCTAAGCATTTAATTGTCATTGGACTTGCTCTTTTTTGGATGAGCGTGTTCACAGGGAATTCAGCGGAATCGCGCCCGAATATTATCTTTTTACTCGCCGATGATCTCGCTGCCAACGCTGTTGGGTACAGCGGCAATAAAGACGTCATTACGCCGAATATTGATCGACTTGCACATGATGGTGTGCGTTTCATGAATCATTACGACACCACCTCCATCTGTATGGCGAGTCGCTGTACGATGATGACGGGGCTGTATGAATATCGCCATGGCTGCAACTTCGATCACGGTGATTTGGAAAGACGATTTATCGAGAATTCTTATCCTGTGCGGTTGCGTCAGTCAGGTTACTTTACTGGTTTTGCAGGGAAAATTGGTTTTTTGTTAGCTGACGAAAAATTTGAGGCCTTTGAAGCACTTTTTGATCAATGGGGCGGCGGCCCTGGACAAACAGACTATGCGACCAGTAAAAATAAAAGTATTGCCAAATATGCTGATCAATACCCGCATTGTTCACGCGCTTATGGTGCATGGGCGCAAGACTTCCTGAAGACGGCTAAACAGAGCGGCAAACCATTTTGTTTGTCGATTAGTTTTAAAGCGCCACATTCGCCTAGCACTCCTGATCCAATTGATGCGAAGTTGTACGCGGGAAAAACGTTTACTCCTCCACCAAATTTTGGTGTAGAAAATAGTTCGCACCTGTCACGGCAAGCTCTCACTAGTCGTGCTGCCACGTCCTATCGTGAATGGGTTAAGGATTATAACGGTACCGCGGAAAAATATTACGCGCTGATTACCGGTGTTGACGCGGCCGTTGGTATGATCCGCGAAGAATTAAATCGTCAGGAATTATCGGCGAACACCGTCATTATTCTCACTTCTGACAACGGTTATAATGCTGGTTCCCACGGCTTCGGTGATAAAGTGATTCCCTACGAAGAAGGATCAAAAGCCCCACTGATCATCTTTGATCCGCGTTTGCCTGCTGCTCAGAACGGAGTGTCCTGTGAAGCGGTTACGGGTAATATTGATATGGCAGCGACTATTCTTGCGTTGGCTGGTGAGCCATTACGAACTGACATTGACGGAAAAAGTTTGTTGCCGCTATTGGTTAATCCACAGCAATCGGTGCGTGAATACCTTCCGCTGTTTAATTTCTGGGGCGCGGTTTCTGCACAATCAATGGCCATCGTTACGCCCAAATGGAAGTACATTTATTGGTATTATGGAGGTGAAGGTATGAAGGCGACCGAAGAACTGTTCCATTTAGCCAACGATACATACGAAATGTCCAACGTTGCGTCTAATCCTGAATACGCCAGCATCCTCAATACCTTGCGTGAAAACTACGACACACAACTTGGTTTTATATTGAGCGACGGCATAAAGAAGAATGATTATGAAAACTATCCCGTTCTTTTCAGTCGTACGCAGCCATGGGAGAACAAGGCTCCGCTGATTAAAGTGAAAGACGCTCCTGCTAAGCCGGCTAAAAGTAAAAAAAAGGAAGGCGATAATCAATGAACGACCCATCGGCGTATAAATTAACCAATTTACTCACACTTTCTCAATACGGACATCAGTCATGAAAAAACACGTTGGACTCCTCACTGCCTTGCTGTTAGCCATGTCGTTTTCGACGGCTTTTTCCACGGTTGATGCAGCGGATGTTAATAAGCCTAATATCATCTTCGTCATGCCCGATGATGTTGGTTATGGTGATTACGCCTGCTTTGGTAATCCGATTATGCGCACGCCAAATGTCGATGCGTTCAAAAATGAGAGCTTATTGTTCTCACAATTTCACGTCAGCCCAACGTGCGCACCGACGCGTTCAGCGATCATGAGTGGACGTCACGAATTTAAAAATGGCGTTACCCATACCATTATTGAACGCGAACGTATGAGTCTGGATACGTTCACTTTACCACAACAACTCAAAACGGTTGGATATACGACGGGCATATTCGGTAAATGGCACCTGGGTGATGAAGCCGAATATCGTCCTGAAAGTCGTGGTTTCGATGAAGTATATATTCACGGCGGAGGTGGCATCGGACAATCCTATAAAGGTTCCTGTGGCGACGCGCCAAAAAACACCAACATTGATCCGACCTTGTTACATAATGGGATTTTCGAGAAAACCACGGGATATTGCACGGACTTGTTTTTTGCCCAGGCCATCAAATGGATGGAAAACAAACACCAAGCGAAACAACCATTTTTCGCCTACATCACCCCGAATGCGGCACACGGACCACATGTCGTGCCTGAAAAATATTACCAACATTACCTGGGTAAGCCGGGTGTTGATGAAGAAACGGCAAAGTTTTTTGGCATGATCGAAAATGTTGACACCAATTTTGGTGTGCTGTTGAAAAAACTGAATGAATGGGGCATTGCAGATAACACGCTGGTGATTTACCTCGGCGGTGACAATGGTGGTACCGCTGGTGTGAAGATTTTTAACGCTGGAATGCGCAGTGGAAAAGGGACCTCTTATAGAGGGGGAACTCGCACGCCTGCACTCTTCCGCTGGCCAGCGGGAAAAATTCCTGCTGGAGCGGAATGTAAAGCGCTTACTGCCCATATCGATCTTTTGCCCACGCTTTCCGCCATTACTGGCGCAGTTATAAATGACCAACTGATAAAACAAATTGAAGGCAAAAGCTTAGTGTCATTATTAAAGAATCCGCAAGAACAATGGGAGGATCGCACCTTGGTTCATCACGTTGGCCGTTGGAACAGTGACGAAGTCGCCAAAGGGCAATACAATAAATGCTCCATTCAGAATGCGCAATTTACTCTGGTTAATGATAAGGAACTCTACGATTATAAGGCTGATCCAATGGAAAGCAAAAATGTTATCGCCGAATACCCTGAAATTGCGGCCAAACTTCGGGCGACCTACAATCAATGGTGGATTGATGTTCAACCACGTCTGGTCAATGAAAATGGTTATAAAACTGCCCCAACCATGAATCCATTCCACGAGATCTACTATAAACAATTTGGAGGTGCTCCGGATCCTAATGCACCCGAAAAAGAAAAAGCACCGAAAAAGAAAAAGGGCGATAATTAAAAGAATTGATCATCATTCAGGCATCCTCGTTGATGTATCGCTTCAAATAATTGGATTTCCGGCGCATTGACGAGCGTGGCTGAGCGATGGGATGATTGGCAATGACCTACGGCATCGCCATCGGCGGTGCCGTAGGTCATTAACAGCGACGGTTATGATGGATCGCCAGGATACTTCGTCGCCAACGAAGTGAGGGAACGATGACCCGGTTGGTTCTTTCCCTGGGCATTGGCGACTAATGCACGGGGCGAAGCCGGTCGAATAAGTTGGCCGCAATCGTGCGCAAAACAGCCACTGGCCTCTTTCCCAGGCCGTGGCTGGCCCTAGCCTCCCGCGCACTATGCCAGCCACTCAGTCAGCGCCTGCCACTTTACTCTCCTCCGCAGCAACTTTTCGCATTGATGTTGTTCCTCGCAACCACATCAGCGATAAGCATTTAGAGCACGAAGCAGCGTTGCTGGGGTTGACCGGTTTAGGTGAGTTGCGGCGCAGTCGTTATTACCTCGTGCGCGGGGCCTTAGATGCCGCTGCGGCTCAACGGTTGGGCGAAACCTTACTCAGCGATCCGGTGACAGAAGTTGCTTTGCTGACACCCCCAGCACCCGGCAAGCATCGTGTGATTGAGGTCCAACGCAAAAATGGCGTGATGGATCCGATCGAAGCATCCATCATTAAGGGCGCTGCCGATATGGGCGTGTCCTTGGCTTTGGTCCGCGTTGGCACTCGCGTTTTAGTGAGTCGTGGAAATGACGCCGCGATTAAAACGCTCGCGTGGAAATCGCTCGCCAATCAAGCCATCGAAGAAGCCGTTATTGATCCGAAGGAAGCCATTCGCTTACAAGCACCCGGCGGTGATCAACGTCATCAACGTACCGAAGTGCCAATTGATAAATTAAATGACGCTGCATTGATGAAATTGTCACAAGACGGCACGCTCAGTTTAACGTTAGATGAAATGCGCACGATCCAAGGGCATTTTAAAGCCTTAGGTCGTCATCCTACGGATGTGGAATTGGAAACGATTGCACAAACCTGGTCTGAACATTGCGTGCATAAAACATTAAAGGGTCGTGTTGAATATACTGGACCGGTTGGTGCAGATGGACCAGTCCAAACTATTTTCATCGATAATCTTTTAAAACAAACCATCGCTCGTGCAACTAAAGACTTGGCCGCGCCGTGGTGTTTATCCGTATTTGTCGACAACAGCGGCGTAATTGAATTCGACGATAAAACCGGCGTGTGTATTAAAGTAGAAACCCATAATCGTCCATCCGCGATTGAGCCATACGGCGGTGCGAATACGGGGATGGGCGGAGTTATCCGTGACGTTATTGGGACAGGGATTGGTGCTAAGCCGATTTTTAACACCGATGTCTTTTGCTTTGGTTCGCTTGATGCGAAGACAGAAGACTTGCCACCCGGTACCATTCATCCGCGTCGCTTGATGCGTGGTGTGGTCAATGGCGTGCGTGATTACGGCAATCGTATGGGCATTCCGACCGTTAATGGCGCGATTCGCTTTGATCCACGCTATGTCGGAAATCCATTAGTTTTTTGCGGCACGGGTGGATTAATTGAGAAGAAATATATCGCCAAAGGTGCACGCGTCGGCGATAAAATCATCGTTTATGGTGGACGTACTGGTCGCGATGGAATTCATGGCGCAACTTTTAGCTCGGTTGAGTTACATGATAAATCAGAAGTCGTTAGTAGCGGCGCTGTGCAAATCGGTAATGCCATCGAAGAGAAAAAGGTGTTGGACACCACGTTGCAAGTGCGTGATGCCGGCTGTTTTTCCGCATTAACCGACTGTGGTGCTGGTGGCTTATCCTCCGCGTGTGGTGAAATGGCCGCTGAAAATGGTTGCCAAATTCATCTGGATCGCGTGCCACTGAAATACGCTGGACTTAGCTACACTGAAATTTGGATTAGCGAATCGCAAGAACGCATGGTTGCGGCCGTGCCTCCTAATAAAGTGAAGACCGCTTTGGCGCTTTTTGCTGCGGAGGGGGTCGAAGCCGTGGTGTTAGGTGAAGTTACTAATACTGGCAATTTAGAATTATTCATGCAAGGCGAACGCGTCGCTGAAATGGAAATGCATTTCTTGCACGATGGGGTGCCGCGCCTTAAACGTCCCGCGACTTTTACCGCACCAAAAGAAAAAGACGTCGAGCTGTCCCAACCAAAGGATTTAAGCAAAGCATTAATGGCCGTTTTGGGCCGCCCAAATGTCGCCAGTAAAGAATGGGTTATCCGCCAATACGATCACGAAGTTCAAGCTGGTTCGATTGTTAAACCGTTGGTTGGCGTCACGCATGACGGCCCAAGCGATGCCGCGGTTGTGGCTCCACGTCCAGGTGAGAATCGTGGTATCGCCATCGCCTGTGGATTGAATACGGCATATTGTGATGTGGATGCCTATCACAGCACGGCAGCGAATATGGAAGAGGCCTTACGTAATTTAGCGTGTGTCGGTGCGCCCATGGATCGCGTGGCTGTGCTCGACAATTTTAGTTGGGCTAAGTGCACTGACCCAGAAGTGTTTGGCGCCTTAGTGCGTGCTTGCCAAGCCTGTTACGATTTTGGCATGTATTACAAGACGCCGTTTATTTCCGGCAAAGATAGCCTGTCCAATGAGTTCACTTACCACGGTAAAACCATAAAGATTCCCCACACGCTGTTGATTACCGCGATGACGGTGATGCCAGATGTGCGTCGCGCGATTACTATGGATGTAAAGAACCCAGGTGATGTGGTGGTCATCGTTGGTCTGACGCGCAATGAAATGGGCGGCAGTGAATATATGCATTCACTGGGTAAAACCGGCGGATTAATTCCGCGCGTCGATATGGCACTGTCCAAACCAATGCTAGAAGCTGTTGCTGGTTTGACCGCAGCCGGTTTAGTTAATGCTGCTCACGATTGCAGTGATGGTGGTTTGGGTGTGACGTTGGCGGAGATGGCTTTTGCGGGTGGTTACGGCATGGCGATTGATGCCAATACGATTCCACGCGATGGCGTCACGACGTTAGATCGCGCGCTGTTTAGTGAATCCCAAAGTCGCATCGTCATGACTGCTCCACGCAGTTCAGTCGGCGACATTCACCGTCACCTAGCCCATTTGCCGCATGCGGTGATTGGCGAGGTGATCTCTGCACCAGTGATGAGTATCGAAGGCCTCAATAGCCGAGTGGGAGTAGATTTAGCATTACTTAAGGCGGCATGGCAAGCGCCGCTGTCAGTCATGGCCAGCTAATTTGCGGCAAACTATTACAGCAGGGACGCGTACATGCGTCCTTGCCTATATCATTTATGCACGACACCACGCCCCCGCGCACTAGAATTTTAACGGAATTAATATGGAAATAGCCATTTACTTATTTGCTGTCCTCTTGCTATTGGTACTCAATGGTTTTTTCGTCTTGGCAGAGTTTGCGATTATTAAAGTTAGGTCGAGTCGCATCACAGAATTGATTGATGCGGGTGAAAAACGTGCGTTGTTGGTCAGCGAAATTCAATCGAAACTCGATGAGTACCTGAGCGTTTGTCAGGTCGGTATTACCTTTGCCAGCGTTGCGCTTGGCATGGTCGGTAAAAAAGCGACTGACGCGATCATGGGCGAAGGCGCTGGACCAGATGGCGATATGTGGCGTTATGTTATCGCTATGATTGTTTCATATATCGTTGTATCTGGATCGCATATTGTGATTGGTGAATTGGTACCGAAATCAATAGCGATTCGCGTGGCAGATCGCGCATCAATAATGGCGGCTCGCCCACTACGTTTTTTCCATGCCTTGTTTTTCGCGCCTTTATGGGTGCTAAATCGTTTGGCGACCGTTTGTTTGCGCCTCATCGGATTTCGTGGAAAGGTAGAGGAAGAACATCACAGCGAAGATGAATTGCGCATTATTCTTGAACAGAGTCAATCGCGCGGACTGCTGTCATTTCGCCGGCTTTTATTCTTAGAAAACGTATTCGACCTAGGCGATCTTAAGGTCAAGGACGCCATGCGTCCCCGTTCCCAAATTCGTTCAGTGGGCACTGAATTACATTGGATTGATACGATCCAGTTTATCCGCACTTGGAGATTTACGCGCTATCCATTGATTCATGATGACCCTGAAAAACCAGTCGGCATTATTCACGTGAAAGATTTATTCTTTGAAAACGGCAATGAAAACGCACCGCCTGATTTGTTGAAATTAGCACGTCCCTATCTGACTACTTTAGATAGCTCATCGCTTGAAGCACTTTTAGTCGAAATGCAGCGGAAATTCATTCACATTGCTCTAGTGCAAAATGCACAACAGCAGTGGGTTGGATTGATTACTATGGAAGACATCATCGAAGAAATTATCGGTACGGTGCGCGATGAATTTGAAACCGAAGATCCGCTTTCGCTGGCTGAAGCAATTACACCTGGTCGTATTGTACTTGATATCGAAGCGTCCAGTATTGTTGATGCTGTGCGTTTAGCCTTTAATAAAGTCGCACCAAGTGAGCTTCCTCTTAATAAAGATATTATTATCCCAGCAATTCTTGAGCGCGAACGAATGGCTAGTACCTATTTAGGTCGTGGATTGGCAATGCCGCACGCTCGTTTAGCGGGCATTACAAAACCATCCGTCATGGTGATTCGTTCTACGAAAGGCATCCTGGTTGGACAAGGAAGTGAGCGCGCCAAATTATTATTTGTACTGCTGACTCCAGCAGGCCAACCGCGTACACATCAACGTTTGCAAGCGCGTATAGCGCAATTAATGGATAGCAGCGATTACGTGGAAGAACGCATGATTGAAGCAGAAGACGCGATTGGTGTTTTAGAAGCCATTCGCACCGGAGAAATGTCGAGTCTCGGTTAAGTTGGGCTAAACGGGCTTAAATCAGCACCAATTCGCTGGCCGGGAAGCTGCGTTCACAATAGACGCAACGAACCTCTAGTTGATCAGTTCTGATAACCTCTAAACGCGTGGCCCATTTTTCGTGATTGGTCACGCAATTCGGATTTGCGCAACGCGCAATGTCTTCAAAAAAAGGAGGCATCGCGACGGTAAATTTTTTCACTACGTGTGTGTCGCGGATAATGCTGACCGAAGCACTGGGGGCGACGAGGGCGAGACGAGATAATGTTCGTTGGTCTAATTCGCGACCGCTAATTTTGACGACACCTTTGCGTCCCAGACGTGCAGAGCGTAAATTCATGCCGATAGACACTTGGTCATGTTCACTAGCCAGCATGTTCGCAACTTTTAATGTCATATGCCCTGGAATATGATCAATAACCGTGCCATTGACGATGGCTTCAACCTGACGCACTCGTGAATTGCTCGACGTCGGTGGATCATTTGGTTGAGTAATCGGTGATTTACCGGTCATGATCGTATGTCCCGTCGCATATTTTCATGCCCCTAAAACTAAGCTAACTAAGGCTTGGCGTACCGGAATGCCGTTGCCTGCCTGGGTAAAAT
>SYDV01000457.1 GCA_005801395.1 Planctomycetia bacterium
GTCACTGCCCAGGAGTATAACAATGCCAAGAGCATTATGGACGGGCGCAAATGGCATGGTCGCTCAACAGACCAATGTCGACGTGATCGCCAATAATATTGCTAACGTTAATACCAATGGCTTTAAACGGCAGCGAGTTAATTTCCAGGATTTATTCTATGATACGCCTCAGTCACCTGGGGTACGGAACGGTGATTTGGGTCTTAATCCAACAGGGACCCAAATTGGTAATGGTGTCCGACTGAGTGGAACCCCGCGTATTTTTACCCCAGGTAACGTGGAGGAAACCGGCGCGCCATTTGACATGGCAATCGATGGCGATGGTTTTTTTGCGGTCACCACCAATGACGGTACTTTGGCGTATACTCGGGCTGGAGATTTCCGTCCTGATGCCGATGGTCGAATTGTGTCGCCAGATGGTTTTTATCTTGATCCGAATATCACGGTACCACAGGGTTCGACGCAGTATGCCGTATCGCCATCCGGTGAGGTTAGCGTTATTTTACCTGGATCGGTCGACCCACAAATTATTGGGAATATAACCCTCACCCGATTTATTAATCCACCTGGATTATTAGCTGTCGGTCGCAATTTATTCCTAGAATCAGCGGCATCTGGCACTCCAGAGACGGGAGATCCTGCGCAAAATGGCTTTGGCATGATTCGCGGTGGTGCGTTAGAAAAAGCAAACGTCGAAGTGGTGACGGAATTAGTGAATTTAATTGTTGCTCAGCGAGCGTATGAAATGAATTCGAAGAGCATCAAAACGAGTGATGAAATGATGCGAACGGCAAATGAGATTATCCGTTAGTTTCTTTGGCTTTTTTCGGCTATGCGGCTTGATGTTCTCGCTAGTTGGTGTTGAACTAATTGGCGTTGAGCCAGTTCAGGTCATCGTGCGAGCGGAAGTAAGCGTTAGCGCTGACCATGCGACCTTAGCTGATGTGGCAGAATTACGTGGTGATCAAGAAATGATTTCCGTGCTGGCAGGTTTGCCCATTGTACAATTGCCGGATTTATCAGTAAAAACGATCGATGGTTTAGTCATCACAAAAGCGATCGGACGATCTCTGGGTGATCGGTTCCGTGTGCAGGGTAGCGGAACGGTGGTTCGTCAGGCACTGTCCATTGACGAGGCGACGTTAGCGAAAGCGGCCGAATCAGTAATTACCTTGGATCATGATGATGTTAAAATCAGCGTCTTGCGTCATTCTGGTGCTGTCGCAATTCCCGCCGGTGGTGGCGAGCACACCTTTGTGGTCGATGCATTGGATAAACAATTAATCGGTGATATTCCAGTGCGGGTACGAGTATTACGTGGTGAGCGCGAATTTGCTCGTGCGTTAATTACGCTGAGAGTTGAGCGTCATCGCACCGTCGTGGTGGCGGCACGCGCATTGCGGCGTGGTGACGTACTTGCTCCCAGTGACCTTCGTTTGAAGCGCATGGCGCTTACGTCGCGTTTTTCTTCCGGGATTAAGGAGATCACAACTCTCGTTGGTTTGGAAGTGCGCATGGAAGTGGAAGAGGGGAGTCCGCTGCAGACGAATTTGGTTTCTTTGCCGCCAGCAGTGCGAGCTGGTCAAACGATTGAATTGGTGGTGAAGAGCAAACATTTTCAGGTGAGCGGTACGGCGGTGGCATTAGGAAGCGGTGCCATTGGTGACGTCATCAATGTTCGTCGTCAAGCTGATGGACATTCGGTTCGTGCCCGAATTGAAGGAGTCGGTGTCGTTACGTTTGAACGATGACACCCCGCCTTGCGCCGTTGGCGATGTTTTTATCATCCCCACCCATGGTTGAACAACGACGTCCACGGTTACTCAAACTTTCAGGTGAAGCGCTCCAGGCGAGTCAGGGAATTCTCGATTGGATGATTGTTGATCGTGTGTGTGCGGAATTATTGGCCGGTACAGCGCTTGGCCCAGTCGCCGTGGTGGTGGGGGGTGGTAACATCATGCGTGGGGCGGAAACCAAAGGGCGCGGATCCAACGATCCAACGCGCGGTGATTATATGGGCATGTTGGCTACGCTCATCAATAGTTTAGCCCTTAAAGAGGGTATTGAACGTCATGGCGGACGCTGCGAAGTGGTGGGGCCACATCATATTCCCAATGTCGCACGTCAGTATGACCGTTCACAAGTCATGTCTTGGCTTGCCTCGGGTACGACGGTGGTGTTTGGCGGTGGAACAGGATATCCATTTTTTACGACGGATACCACGGCGGCTTTGCGTGCTGCTGAAATTGGCGCGAGTGAGTTGCTGAAGGGCAGTAAGGTGGATGGTATTTATACCGCTGACCCGAAAAAATTTCCTGATGCGAAACGTTTTGATTTCCTCACTTATGATCAAGCAGTTGCTGGTCGTTATGGTGTGATGGATGCGACCGCATTTCCTATTTGTCGCGACCATCACGTATCGATTCGTGTTTTTGATATGACACAATCCGGCGCAATCGCCATGGCGCTGGGGGCAAACCCACAAGGCACGGTGGTAGGCGATACGCCTCGCACTTAATCATTACTTAAACAACTTACACCTAAAGGACTCCACATGAGTTTCGAAGCTGAAATCAATGAATGTAAAGCGCGCTTTGATAAAGCGCTGTCTTCGTTAGCGCATGACTTCAAACATATTCGCACCGGGCGCGCTAGTGTCGCGATGATTGAACATGTGCATGTGGATGCGTACGGCAGTCGCATGCCGATTGCTCAGTGTGCGGGATTAACGGTACCGGAACCGGCACAAATTTTGGTAAAGCCGTGGGATAAAAGTTTGTTAAAGGCGATTGAGACAAAAGGGAAAAACGA
>SYDV01000458.1 GCA_005801395.1 Planctomycetia bacterium
ACATCGAGCCATGGGTACGGCTGTGGAATATCTTTTAAAAAAGCTGGCCAACTATCTTCATTTACGGCTGATGCTTTTTTTCTGGCGCGTAAATCTAACTCTAATTCAAACCCGTCGACCACAAATGAACGCAATGCCGATAAATCACCAAATAATAATTCATGGCCATAGGTCGCTTTTATCTTACGCGCAGCAACTAATGGCACGGGACCAAGTGGCGACCCTTGCGCCACCACACCATCTAGTTGGATATCATGTAGCCAACCACCGCTCGCTTTATTAACGGTTGCTGCCCCGTTTAATGCTAATCCCAATTCTTGCGCAATCATTCGGGCGACCACTGGTCCCAATAAAATGCTCCGTGAAAACCACGTGAGAGCGATTACCACACTCAAAACAACTACCCAACGTCGCCAGCGACGACGACGCGGCGTTTTTTCCATCACCTGCGCAGGTACTGCCGTCATGGGTCAGACATTCATTCGCATAATGCCAGCGACGGTTTTAGTTTCGACCATGTCCAACCTAAAGCCTCGGCGTGAGCGCATTAACCTAGGTGGCAAAACACCCAGGGTCCAGCAGCAGGACGGCATAAATCATTGCCTGAATCAGAGCTAGGAACTGGGCACAGCGCTTTTTTTTCTCGCCCACGAGTTCAAACCCTCGCTGTAAGCTATGCTCAACTTCAAAGCGGAGTCAGCGAAAAACATTGGCTTTGTTTACGGCTCCTTGGGTAAATTTCATAGCCTATTAGACAGTAGCGGCATGACAAAAAACGGGCTTTTATCCGCTAAAAGCCCGTTTTTTCAGTCGTGACGCTCCTTATTTTACACTTTTGATGTGGATGAAACGTTGTTCTTCATCAGCACCTTCCCCACAAAAGGGTTGCGTAAATTGTTTATTGGAAGGATATTTGAACATCGCAATTGGAAACAGGCTTCGAACCAAGGACTACGCAATGACCGCCAGCCCCGTGCTGCATTTGGAAATTAATGGCGTACACACGCTTGCTTTTCACCTGAATCAACAAGGTCAGGCGAATGCTGAGTTGGTACGCGCTTACTTCGCCGCTGACTTCCTTACCACCACGGTTGGCCTTCGCCGGCTGGTCATCGATCTCACTGGGGTCATCTCCTTAGATTCAGCCTCGTTGGGTCCTCTGGTGCAAAAATTACGTGAAATCCAAGAGATTAAGGGGCAACTTGCCCTGGCCGGGGTGAATTCACCCGCGCTCAAGGAAATTTTCGCTCTGACACGCTTCGACAAGGTGTTCCCCATTTATGGCACCCGAGAAGAAGCCATTACAGCAATGAAGAGCTAAAGAACGGCTAAATAGCAGCTCGATCCGATACGTATAAACGATCATCTTTACCCGTAGACGACCGGCCCCGAGCGCCGACGGCAAATGAGAGTTGCCAAACTCAAAACGCCCATATGGTTCGCGCCCCGCATTCAGCAAGGGATAACCATGGCCGTTCGTATTCGTCTTTCTCGTTTTGGTCGCATTCACCGCCCCCTCTTCCGCGTCGTGGCAATCGACAAACGCTGCCATCGCGAAGGGATGGCCAATGAGATCATTGGTTCGTACGATCCGCTCAAAGCAGACAAAAACCTCGAATTGGACGCCGGCAAAGTCGCTGGCTGGGTCAATCGCGGCGCCATCATTAGTGGTGGTGTACGCAGCTTGATGAAGAAGTTCGGCTATGCCGTTCCTGCTCCAAGCAAAACCGTCGAAGCCAAGCCTGTTGCCGCAAAAGCCAGCAAGCCAGCAGCTAAAGCTACCGTGAAGGCCAAAGGCAAGACCGGCAAGCTACCTTGGGTTGCCCCAACCCGCCGTTCACTGCGCAAGCACGCTGCTGCGTTGAAGGCCGACCGCAAAGTTAAGGCTGCTGCTGACGCCGCCGCAAGAGCCGCCGCCAAAGCCGCTCCTGCACCTGCTGAAGGTTGATTCTTCTAAAAGCTAAAAGCTGGTTGCAGCGCCCCCTGCTCGTGTAACAACGAAATGGAAGCGCTCACCACGATACGCTCTGAATGAGCGTCGAAGGCCGGGGACCTCCCCGGCCTTTTTTCGTCACTATGACCACTACCACGCCAACCTTTTCAACTAAACACAAGGTGATCGCCGCAGCGGTCGCAGCCCTTCTTTTTTGGGCTTCGGCCTTTGTCGGCACGCGCGTGGTATTGGCGACATTTAGCCCAGGCGAATTAGCGCTGTATCGTTATGGCGTTGCGTCACTGACATTAGCTCTGATCGCCTGTTGGTTACGTCCACCACTGCCTGCTTGGCGTGATCTACCTCGATTAAGTGCCACCGGAATTATTGGGATCGGCATTTACGGACTGGCACTCAATTATGGACAAATAGAAATTTCCGCCGGCGCGGCTAGTTTCATCGTCAACACCTCGCCCTTATTTTCTGTTTTTTTTGCCGGTATCATCCTAAAAGAACGCTTAAATGCCGCTGGATGGATTGGTTTAGTTTTAGGTCTCTGTGGCGTAGGATTAATCGCACTGGCTGAGGAAGGAAACGGTTTGTCGGCGGGCGCTGGCCTCGTATTTATCGCCGCCATTTGCTGGGCCATGTATCAGATTGTGCAAAAACCACTGCTGCCACGCTACGGCCCATTAGGTGTCGTGTGCTATGCCATTTGGTCTGGGACCTTGGTGCTTATGCCCTTTTTTCCCAGCTTGCTCCATACCATGCAAACCGCTCCGGCATCCCATCACTCTAATGTTCTGTATCTTGGCATATTACCTGGAGCCGTCAGCTTTTTGGCCTGGTCCTATTTATTAGCACAATTAACTGTCAGCAAAGCAACTCCGCTGTTATATTTAGTACCAGTTTTATCCATCGCGATTGCGTGGTTGGCAATTGGGGAAAAACCAGCCGTTTTATCTGTTTTTGGCGGCTTGGTTGCCATTGCTGGCGTAGCCCTATCTCATTTTGCTAGCAACCAGCGAAACCAAGTTCGTGACATCACAACGACCGTAAAACCACAGTGAAACCGTTATGAAACCGCAAACCGTCGTCATCGATAGCTTAGAAGTTTCCATCGCCAATGCCGCTAAATTGCCTGTCCATTCGTTGGATCATCATTTAAATGCCCACATTGCGAAAGCCTGCCGCATTCCCGTAGCCGATGTTTTGCGCTATACCATTGACCGTCGCAGTTTAGATGCGCGGCGAAAACCAGACCTGCGCTTTATCTACAATCTCCACGCTGAAGTACGAGAAAATAGCCCCGTATCGGCAAGTGAAAATATTCACATCCAAACCGAGCCCCCACCACAAGATAATAGTCTGTATAATTTGGCGCTACGCGGCGATTTACCGCAACACCCAATTATTGTGGGTGCAGGTCCAGCCGGCCAAATGGCGGCCTATTTATTATCATTACATGGCTGCAAACCGTTAGTGCTGGATCGTGGCTTTGATGCGGATGTACGTACCCGCGATATTGCCGCATTTCACACCACCCGACAACTCAATGAAGATAGTAATTATTTATTCGGTGAAGGTGGCGCTGGCACCTACAGCGATGGGAAATTATATACCCGGGTAAAAGATCGGAGAATGCGCTTTCTCTTGGAAGCCTTCGTCGCTGCCCGTGCGCCGCGTCATATTCTCTACCGCCATCATCCCCACATCGGCAGCGATATTCTGCCGCATATGTGCAAACATTTACGCCATCAAATTGAGCAATGGGGAGGTCGTTTTCGTTGGGGTGCAACGGTACGTGATGTTATCGTGGAACAAAATCATTGTGCTGGCGTCGAACTGACCACCGGTGAACGCATTGCGGCGCCCTTAGTTTTAATTGCCCCAGGACACAGTGCTCGGGCATTAATATTGGCGCTAATTGCTCGCGGTATCGAACATAAAGCCAAAGGCTTTCAATTAGGCTGCCGCATTGAGCACGATCAAAAACTTGTAAATTACGGCCAATATGGCTGTCATGTTGGGAAAGATATTCCCGCACACTTGTTAGGCGCTGCTGAATATAATTTGGTGAGCCGTCCACCTGCGCATCTTAAGGCTGAAAACGTCACCACTTTCTGCATGTGCCCTGGTGGAGAAATTATCGCCGCCACCAGTGACCCCGCCCAACTCTCCACCAATGGCATGAGTCGCTACGCCCGCTCATCGCCCTTTGCGAACGCCGGTTTAATCGTTAATCAACCGGTTGATCGTGCTGGTAATGGCATGGCTGGTTTCACCTTAATTAATGCCCTTGAACAAGCTGCCTACCACGCAGGCGGTGACGATTTTTCTTGTCCGGCACAAACCGCGACCGCATTTATGCGTGGAGAAGTCGGCTCAACCGTTACCCACAGCAGCTATCGTTTAGGCGTTCGGCCTGGGCGCATTGATCAACTATTGCCACAAGAAACCGTCACCGCACTGCGACAGGCGTTACGTTTTTTTGAAAAAGTCATTCCTGGTTTTATGACGCACGGCAATTTAGTTGGCGTTGAAACGCGCGTTTCCAGCCCCGTACGCTTTGAACGCAATCCAGAAACGCTCGCGAGTTCATTGCCTGGATTATATCTCGCTGGGGAAGGCGCAGGTTACGCCGGTGGAATCGTATCCGCTGGACTTGATGGTCTACGTTTAGCAGAAACCATTCTGACCGGCATGCCTGCCGTACGCGAACGTTAGCACTTCGTGACCAAGTGATATTCAGGCACGAGAAAAACTGAATCCATTCTGTTTGCATGAGCTTAGCAACTTTCCCGATGGGATACGCAGCGTTAGATGGTAAGCTCTGGAACAGAGGCGATCACTCCGACCTCTGCAATTTTTCTCGCCTATTATCCCCTTCTTTACCTATGACCACGAACGCCCCTCTTTATCGCAACACTTCGATATGGCTGACGTTACTCGTGCTCTTAATATGGGCCGGAGTTATTACTGGTGTTAATGCCGGTGAACCCAAACCCTATCCGCTCACAACCTGTATCGTCAGCGGCGATAAGATTGACCCCAATGTCCAGCCAACCGTGCATAAGAATCAGCAGGTTCGTTTTTGCTGCAAAGGCTGCATTAAAAAGTTTGAAGCTTGCCCAGATAAATTCATGGTGCGCTTACAAGGCACCGAAACGGGTACCGGCAATAAGCCAAAACCATAAATCATAACTCGTCCCAGTTGCGACTAGTTGCCACCAAGTAATTGCGACGATTAATCAGGCCACGTTTTAGGACGCCGTCACGGAATCGTAAATAATTACTTTATGCCAGAACGATCCGCATTGTTGACGGAAGCGGTCATGGATGTCGACTTCCTGGTAGTAATCGTGACCAGCCACGTCATCAAAAGCGACCACTAAGGCATACGAATATCCACGTTCAATAATCGGACGATCCGTTGCAGCGGGCTTGCCAAGATGACCAAAGCGCACGGTCTTAATGCCAATTAATGATTTCATTCCTGCGACGCAGGTCTTCAATTGTTCGGCAGTTAAATCGGGCTTCAGCCAAAAGTAGACGGTATGGACGAACATGGGTTTCTCCGTTGAGGTAGACGTTGCGAGATCGGTGCACGTCGTCAATGCGCGAATTG
>SYDV01000459.1 GCA_005801395.1 Planctomycetia bacterium
ATGCGCAGGCTATTCATGTAGCCTTCACCTTGAACGACGATGGCGCTGGAGGCGCCTTTGTCGGTTATGGTGCAGGTTGTGCCTGGATCGACGGTGAGTTCCTTCGCGGTGAAGTACTGTTTGCCGTTTACCTTGCCGTACACGATCCAACGATCGACGTAGCCTTGAGCGGCGGTGTCGCCAACAGGAATTGGTGACAGGTAGTGATTTTTCTTAAATTCAGGATCGACGTTCGATTCCCAGTCGAGTTGATCAACGATATAATCAACATCTTGTTTCTTGTCGGCTGGCACATCTTTAACCAATAAATCCCACGGCACGGCGCGGCCTTCAACTAAATTCTGATACATGCCGAAAACATCCGAACCCCATTGTGGTTCGTAGGTGCACAGCGAGCCAGGTGCATGCAAAATACCAGGGCCAACGATCCAGCCGGTGCCTGGGCGTAAGCGATAGGCAGCGGATAAATCTAATAAACCATTATCGCCTTTATTCCAATCACGTAGACATTGCTTCACTTCTTCTTTGGTCGTGCCCGGATTTAATCCGAAGAACGTATAGGAGAAATTATTGTCCACATTGTTATGTTGTGGTGGGAAATAATAAGCTTCTGGTTTGCCTTGTTGGCCAACTTTTTCGGCCAATGGGAAATCATGGTGCATGTGGTGTGGGATTGGGCCCATGTTGTCGAAGAATTTCGAATAGACTGGCCATTTGCCATAAGTTTTGAACA
This sequence comes from Planctomycetia bacterium, assembly GCA_005801395.1. The sequence continues at coordinate 734 of SYDV01000459.1, forward strand.
GACGGTCGCCAATGATGTTGGCGCCGATGGCCGCAATCGCATCGCGCAGGGTGAAACGCGAATTTTCAAAGACGACGTAACTCAGACCTTCGTCTGGGGTGCGGTTGTCGTTCGCAGCTTCGGTCGTTGAGCCGAACCAACGTTCATCGATGCCGCCACGATCCAAACCGAAAGCGTACAGATCCTTCGGATCGAGCTTCAGGCGTTGGCCGGGTTGGAGGAAGGAACGTGGAACCCAACAAGGGGCTAGACGAAGTAAACCGCCATTGACTTTGAGGGCAGCTTCGGCGGCGGCCTTCACTTCTGTGCCCGTGAGCGTTTTCAGCTGACGGACATTACGCGGGGGAGTGGTGGGAGAAATCATACGCAGTCCTTTGGTGTAACTTGGTTTGCGTTGGTGAAAGGAAACAGAACGAGGAGGTGATGGCGGCCCTGAGATGTGTCACATCGCAGAGACACCAAGTTCGTGACAACGGTGGATAATCCAAACAAGTACAACATACTCAAACACAAATACAGACAAACACAGATTTCGTTTACAACACCTCAGTAACACTTCCACCATACCTACACCATGTTCGCCCAAGAGCGCCACTCTCTCATTCTGCAAGCACTCGACCGCGACGGCAGCGTACGCGTGGCCTCTTTGGCTCGTGAGCTGCAAGTCACTGAAGAGACCGTTCGCCGCGATTTGGAACGCTTGGGTCAGGATGGCAGATTGCAGCGCACCCATGGTGGCGCCCTTCAGTTAGATAATGGTTCACGTCGCGAATTGCCCTTTGCCGTGCGTTCGACCTCGCAGTTATCGGAAAAGCGTTCCATCGCTTCGAATGCGATATCGCATATCGTTGAAGGTGATGTGATTGCCATCGATGGAAGTTCCTCTGGCTACTGTTTGGCCTGTACCCTGCCCGATATTCCCCTGACGGTCATTACCCCATCGGTACCAGTGGTTGCCGCATTAGCCGATAAGAATCATATTCGAGTGGTCTGTATGGGTGGATACTTGGATTCGACATCTATGTCTTTTTCCGGGCCGTTGATGGAATTTGCGGTACAACAATTCAACATACACAAACTATTTATTTCCTGTAAAGGATTAGATATCGAACGAGGACTCAGTGAAACGACCGATAGTTTGGCTGCCGTGAAAAAGTGTTTGATAGCCCGTGCTGACCGCACGTATCTGCTCGCCGATCACACCAAATTTTCTGTGCGTTCGGCAGTCGTATTCGCTGCGTTGACTGATGTTGATGTGATTATCACGGATAAAAACACCACCCCCGATCTTCTTAGTGGTTTTGCCGCTGCTGGCCCAACCATTTTCAATGCTGCCTAGCTTTTTACTCAACAACTCTTTTTACCCCAGGAAAGAAAACCCATGACGACACATACCAATAATTTTCCGAAACTGCATAACGCCACCTGGCCAGGCCTGGTTGGTAAAGGAGGCACCGGTCCGAACGATGAGCCGTTCATCGATTTCGACACCATGCTCGACATGACGGCCAAGGCACAATTTGAAGGCGTGAAATTTGATGGCATCGATATTTTCTTATTCGACCCGCATTTAAGCATCGACGCGAGCGATGATACGCTCAAACAATTAGCCGATAAAGTCAAAGCGAAGAACTTGTCCATCGGCTCATGCGTTGCGCCAGTGTGGGCGCCAACTGGCGGTGGTTCAGCCTTTGGTAACGCTGCTGAACGTAAGCAATTTGTTGAACAAGTGAAAAAAGCCTGCCGCATCACGAAGAAATTAACCGCCTTGGGTGTCCGTAATGATAACCTGATTCGCATTGACTCAGCTGGTGGTCCTGCTGACTGGGCAAAAGATCCCGTTGGCAACACGAAATTAGCTGCCGAAACCTTCCGCGAAGCCGGTAAAATTGCTGCAGACAATGGTGAACGTTTAGCCGCAGAAGGCGAAATTTGCTGGGGCGGTATGCAAAGCTGGCGCAAAATCGCCGACTTGTTGGAAAAAGTTAACATGCCTGGCGTCGTCGGCATGCAGGCCGACATGGCCCACACCTTATTGTTTTTAATGGGTTACAATGCGCCAGAAGATGCTCTGTTGCCAGCCAACTATGACTGGAAAGACAAAGACACCTTTTACAAAGCCTACGCTAAAATGACGGATGTTCTGCGTCCATGGGTGCTTGATTTCCATGTCGCGCAAAATGACGGCACGGTTAAAGGCCAAGGTTCACACGACAAAACGGGTCGCCACTGTTTAGCCAATGATCCAAACGGCAAACTCGATATTACCACCGCCGCTGGGTACTGGTTGCGCGATAGCAAAAAGAACCTGACCAAAACCGTGAAACATATGTGTTGGGACGGCTGCATGTTCCCGAATTCAGTCATGAAAGAACAGCAAACTTGGAATAATATTCTCGCTGCCATGGTTCGCGTTCGTGATGCACATGGTTGGCAACAAGCGGAAGCCAAGGCAAAAGCCTAATTCAACTCGACACGCTCACTAAAACATTCATCACATTCATCACTCTCTTTATCAAGGATAACCATATTCCATGAAAAATTTAAATATCGGTCAAGTCGGTTACGGCTTTATGGGTCGCACGCACGCGAACGCTTATAAGTCGGTAAATAACTTTTTTGACCTGCCTTACCGCCCAGTGTTAAAAGCCATTTGCGCACGCGATCCAGAAAAGACCAAAGCCTTTGCCGCGCAGTGGGGCTTTGAATCAACCGAAAGTGACTGGCGCAAATTAATCGCCCGCAAAGACATTGACGCTATCGACATTTGTACACCAAACGACACCCACGCTGAAATCGCCATTGCTGCGGCGAAAGCTGGAAAAATGGTGCTGTGCGAAAAGCCTTTGGGCCGTTCCGTTGAAGAAGCATTACCAATGGTCGAAGCGGTGGAAAAAGCCGGCGTCGCCAACACGGTTTGGTATAATTATCGCCGCGTTCCAGCGGTGACGTTGGCCAAACAAATTATCGACTCGGGTAAACTCGGCCGCATTTTCCATTATCGTTCGGTGTTCTTGCAAGACTGGACCATCAATGCTGATTTGCCGCAGGGCGGCGCAGCATTGTGGCGCTTAGATGCAAAAGCCGCCGGTTCGGGCGTAACGGGTGATTTATTGTCACACTGTATCGATACCGCCATGTGGTTGAACGGTGGCATCAATCAAGTCAGTGCCATGACGGAAACGTTTATTAAAGAACGTCAACATCAGCTCACGGGTAAAGTGGAAAAAGTCGGTATTGATGATGCCTGTGTATTCATGGGTCGCTTTGATAATGGTGCACTGTGCACGTTTGAATCGACGCGTTATGCGCGTGGTCATAAAGCATTATTCACCTTAGAAATTAATGGTGAAAATGCTTCGCTGCGTTGGGATCTGCATGATCTTCACCGTTTAGAAATGTTCGACTACAAAGACGAATCCATTGTGCGCGGCTGGCGCTCCATTCACGTCTCAGACGGTGATCAACCATACATGAAAAACTGGTGGGTGCCTGGTCTGCAAATCGGATACGAACACACCTTTATTCACCAAGTGGCGGATTTCTTAAAATCGCTGGGCGCTGGCAAACCTTGCCACCCAACGTTCCGCGATGCGCTGGAAACCGATAAAGTGTGCGACGCCGTGTTGGCCTCTGCCAAAGACGGTCAGTGGAAAAAGACCGGGGTTAAGTGGACTGACAACACGAAAGTCATGGCCGCTAAGTAATCTTTCACTAGTGATTACTGAAAACGGGAGGGCAATTGCCCTCCCGTTTTTTATTAACGGTTCTCATCGGCCGGAAAGGTGGCCAACGTTTAATCCTGAAAAAAGCAGTTGCCCGCCTCGTCTAGTCGCATTCGACTGGAAAAATGCAGTCATCCTCTCCGTTTCCCGTTCACCCATTTGGTGATGGGGTAATTCCGTCAGAAATTACGTCTCCTGAGTCGGTGTTGGTG
>SYDV01000460.1 GCA_005801395.1 Planctomycetia bacterium
GCTGGCGTTATAGTGAATGGGACGAAGGTCGCGCGGGCTCAGAACTCTACGACCTCCAAACGGATCCGCGCGAATTTATCAATCGCATCCATGATCCGGAACTAAAAGTCATTGTCGAAACAATGAAAAAAGCGCTTTCCGATAAAGCGCTTGGTACCGTGCCGATGGGCAGCGTGGATGTGAAGCGTTTGTAGGTGCTTCCCGTAGGCCAGGGACCTTATAATATGCACCGCATGCTAAACCCCGGCACCATTATTGGTGGTATTCGCATCGACGCGATGTTGGGCAAAGGCGCAATGGGCGAAGTCTATCGTGGCATGCAAGTTTCGCTGAAGCGCCCGGTGGCGGTTAAACGTATTGCCGCCCATTTATTACGTGATGACGAAGCACGTGCGCGATTTGCTCGTGAAGCGCAATGTGTCGCCCGCATTCAAAGTCCGCATGTGGTGGCGGTGCATGATTTCGCCACGGTAAAGGACGATGCTGGGGAGGAACATACGTTATTAGTCATGGAATTAGTAGATGGCGGCGCAAGCGTTCGCGCGCTACAGACGTCATGTGGGGGTTCTTTTGATTGGCGCACGGCAACCGCCATTATTTTACACGCGGCAGAGGGCCTTGCCGCTGCTTCTGAATTTGGCGTAGTCCATCGCGATATTAAACCGGATAATATTATGGTGACGCGCAAGGGCATCGCCAAGTTGGCCGATTTCGGTTTAGCCAAATCAGTGGATTCATCGGCCATGACCATCGCCGGAACGGTGATGGGGACACCCTTATATCTACCACCAGAAGCTTGTCGTGGACAACCGGTCGATGCGCGCGGTGATTTATATTCTCTTGGTTGCACTTGGTTTCATTTGTTGACTGGCCGCCCACCTTTTCAGGCGGAAAGTACCGTCGCATTATTGCGCGCCCACCTTGATGATGCGCCTCCTGATTTACGCACCTTGGCACCGCATATTCCTGGGGGAATTGTTGATTTAGTGCATCGCTTGTTGGCCAAACATCCGGATGAGCGATTGCCGTCCGCCGAAGCATTAGTCGAAGCGATTCATGGCCTTGATGGCATTACCATTCCGCGATCAATTCCTGGGATTTTCGGTGCTGAGGCGGCAACCACTATGACGCGCGTTGCTGATGAGGGCGAATTAGGCACAAGCCCAACGGCTGCCACGGTATTGGCTGGAAATGCTGCGACTATACCGATGTCAGCGACGGCAGCGACTCAACAAACCGTTCCCGTTCCTCCGGTGATACCAACGACAAATAAACCAATTTTGCCAGTAAAAGCACAGACTTCGGAACCTTCGTTAACGCGGCATAAAAAGAGCGGACTCTTTAGCTTATTAATGATCGTTATTACCGGGGCTGTCATTTTAATCGCGGCACTCATTTATACGCAAATGCTTTTGGGATCGTCATCCGTACGTGTGAACACCATGAGCGCGGTAAGTAGTGGAGATATTGGATTGGCATTACAACGTGCGGGAAGACATTTGGCCGCCCATCCAGGTGATGCAGACTCGGTTAATTTAGTGCGCGAAGTGATTGCCGCTGAAAGCGCCATGCTGATCAAGGCAAACCGCTTGGATGATGCGAAGCGGCGATTGACCGAGCATCGCGCGACTTGGACCTGGTTAGATACCGGCAAGCTGGAACGTGAAGTCGCGTTGGCGCAAGCAGTGTGGTTGGCTAAGCATCATAAAGAAAAGGAAGCGGTCGTACAATTTCATCAACTGAGAGATCAGGGCCTTGATCAAACGATTATTGATCAAGCCATGGTTAATAGTTTGGTTAACAGTGATCGTCCCGCAGAAGCTATTGGCGCGGCTTATCGCTTAGCCTTGGCTCATAAGGGACCATTAACGGCACATGAATTACAATTGCTGACCTACGCGTTGGAATTTGAAGGCCCAACGGGTGACTATATTGAAAAAATACGTTTGCTGCTGCGAGAACGCCATCCGGCGATTGTCGATATCGTTCGTCCGTGGTTTATCGCTGAAGATTTCGAAAAACGATTTAATGCGTATTTTATTCTGCGTGACGCTGGAAAAATAAGTGATGGAGAAGAAATTAATTTCCATCTACAAACGAGTGTGCTTTTTAGCTCGTCTTATCTATCCATGCGCGAAGCCGTGGTGTGGTTGGCGACAGAAATTTCCAAGCCGAACTGGCTTACACGGCGAAATGCGAGCACATTAACTCCTTTCACCAAGGTCGTGGAATTAAGTAATTGGAATGAGCATGCTGATGCCTTAATCACGGTATTAGCCACGGGATTTCCAGATCAAATAACGCCCTCAGCATTAACGTGGTTATCGAATGAGGATGAACGATTGCGTTGGAATGCCTTCCGTATACTGGAACAAGCCAAGCGCCTTGATCGTTTTAATGTCGATGACTTCCACGCTGCGACGTTGACCACTTTTCATCCGCTCTATGATTCGCAGCCATTTAACGGCGCTCTTGCGCATTTTATAGCCATAGGAAAAACGCCGCGTTTAGCAGATGCACGCAAGGCGCTTGCTGCGGGAAAAAAGCACGTTGATGAAATCATCGCGCAATATGAAAAATCGCAGGCGAACGGTATGGCTTTGCGGGCAAATACCTGCAAAGAACAACTCGCGAAAATAGTGAAAGCACAGCAGGAGTTAGAAGTCGGTCAATAAAGGCGCTTTTGAAGAATATTGGTGTCACGCCAATATCGCCTTTACCACATGACCATGCACATCCGTTAATCGATAATCGCGACCAGCATAACGATACGTTAACCGTTCGTGGTCGAGCCCCAATAAGTGCAGTATGGTGGCGTGGAGATCATGAATATGAACGCGGTTTTCAGTAATATTCCAACCCCATTCATCGGTAGCGCCGTGGATAAAACCACGTTTTGTGCCTCCGCCGGCCATCCACATCGAGAAAGCGTGCGGATGATGTTCGCGGCCATCGCTTCCTTGACGTGTCGGAGTGCGCCCGAATTCGGTGGCCCACACGACTAACGTGTCATCTAACAGCCCGCGTTGTTTGAGATCTTTAATTAAGCCCGCGACGGGTTTATCTGTTCTCAGAGCATTTTTTGCATGGCCTTCTTTTATTTTTCCGTGTTGATCCCAATGGCCGACGCTTTTAGCGTCGCTGCCACAATCGACATGGATGAAGCGTACGCCCCGTTCGACTAAGCGACGAGCAAGTAAACATTGCTTACCAAATTCGGCAGATTCTTTGCGATCAATACCGTATAATGCCAACGTCGCTTTATCTTCCTGCGATAAATCAAAGGCAGCAGGCGCTTCGGCCTGCATGCGGAAAGCTAATTCATAACTCGATAAATTGGCGTCTAAACGACTATCGGCTTCGCGTGTTTCTTGATGTTGTTTGCCTAGGGCAGCGATGAGGTCGAGTTGTTTGCGTTGTGCGTCACGACTCAGTGGACTGGTTAAATTGGCGATGGGATTTTTCATATCGCTCACGCGCGCGCCCTGAAAAGTTGCGGGCAAAAAGCTAGATCCCCAGCATCGGGCACCTGGCTGCGGTAGCGTTGGGGCGATGCTGATAAAGCCGGGAAGGTCGCGATTCTCGCTGCCTAAACCATAGAGTGCCCACGAGCCAATACTGGGTCGCGAAAACGTTTGTTCGCCAGTGGTCATCTGAAACGTGGCGCTGTTGTGATCAATATTGTCGCAGGCCATAGAACGGATGAAACACAAGTCATCGGCAATGCTAGCCACTTCTGGAAATAAGGTGCTGATATCCATGCCGCATTTGCCATATTTATTAAACGTCCACGGAGAGGCGAATACTTTGCTGCCAGCTTGACGCAAATGACCGTCGAGCGTGAGGGGAATTTCTTTGCCATCGTATTCGGCTAATTTTGGTTTGGGATCAAACGTATCTACGTGCGATACGCCACCGCCCATGAATAAAAAGATGACTCGTTTAGCTTTTGCGGGGAAATGTGGCTTCTTCGCCGCGAGCGGATCAACGGCGGTTTCGCCTGCAAAGAGGCGATCTTGCGATAAAGCGCCTAAAGCCATGAGACCAAAACCATGGGCGGCGGTGCTGAGAAAGTGACGGCGTGATATGGTGGGGAACGGCATATAAGTGTCCTTAATCGATGAAGATAAAATCGGTACTGCACAGCAGAGCATGGGCATAGGTTGCCCAAGCAGCGGTGCGGTCAGTGTCGCGACTCATAAATTTTTTGGCCAGCGCACGTTGTTTGACATCGGGCGCGCGACCAAGGATCAGCAGGTGAATGCGTGACAGCGTATCATCGTCTGCGCTGGTCATAACGCGTTCGATAGCACGTCGTGCACTGTTTTGTACTAAAGCATTATTCATTAAATATAACGCTTGCTGCGGGATGATGGACGTTTCTCGCTTAGTAATAATCGCAGATGGATCAGCGCCATCGAAGGTGATGTAAAATGGGTTGGGATCAAAACGACTCACGTGTAAATAAACGGTACGCCACGGTGGCAACTCATTCGGCCATGGTGGTAGCTCGCCAACATGGAGGTCTAATTCGCCACTAATGGCTAAAATGCTGTCGCGCACGGCTTCCGCCTGTAAACGCCAACGATGTTGGCGGCCGAGTAAGACATTATCAGGATCCGCTTTTAACGTGGCTGGCGTTGGCACGCTGGATTGCTGCCAGGTGGCAGATTTTAAAATAGAACGATGCAGTGATTTTATTGACCAGCCGCTGGCGATAAAACGGTTGGTCAAATGATCGAGTAATTCAGGATGCGTTGGACGTTCACCGCGAATACCGAAATCAGATGGTGTGCGCACCAAACCAAAGCCACCAAAATGATGTTGCCAAATGCGATTGACGATGACGCGAGCGGTTAACGGATGTTGTGGTTGCGTTAACCAACGCGCTAATTCTAAGCGGCCGCTGCGGTCATTGCCAATTGGTTGCTGGCTAGTGCCGGCTAATATTTCGGGAAAGCGACGTGGCACATAGTTGCCTTGTTTCTGAAAGCTTCCGCGAATATATAAACGGCTATCACCAATTTTCGCATGGAGACTGCCTGGAATTCCGCCGTCTTTCGCGTGATAGGCAATGGGTAGAGGCTGGGCACATAATTCAGCGCGAATTTCGGCTGAGGGCGCGTCGCCATGTTTCTTTTTCTCGCGTCGCGCGGCAGAAATCACTGCATCTTCGATGCGCTTAGTTTTATTTGCCGCGTCTTCAGTGACGGCATAGCGCAGGCGTAGACTTTTTTCATCAGCGATACTCGTGCTGAAAAATATTCCTGCGAGCGCGGTGTAATCGGCTTGTGAAATAGGATCAAATTTATGGTTGTGACAACGCGCACACGAAGTGGTGAGTCCCATAAACGTGCGACCGACCAAATCAATTTGATCATCAACAATATCTGCGCGGACTTTTTCTCGTTCAGTGTCGTTTTCCTGAAAATTTCCCAATGTGAGTACGCCGGTGGCAATAATGGCTGCTCGGCCACCGCCTTCTTTTTCGCTCAGTAAATCACCGGCTAATTGTTGCACAACAAATTGATCGTATGGTAAATCACGATTGAAGGCATTGATCACCCAGTTGCGATAATGCATGGTATAGGCTGGGAAATGAGTGTATTTGGGGTCGTAATTTATCGCGTCTGCATAACGCACTAAATCAAGCCAATGCCGTCCCCAGCGCTCACCATAGCGCGGACTGGCGAGTAAACGATCAATGACGCGATCGAAGGCGTCGGCCTTATTATCAGCAAGAAAGTCGGCGATTTCTTCGGGTGTTGGAGGTAGACCCGTTAAATCATAGGAGGCTCGGCGAATAAGAGTTTCTTTATCCGCCGGAACAGCTGGAATTAGCTGCTGCTTTTCCAATGGCGCGAGAATAAATTGATCAAGGGGATCAAGTACCCAGGCTTGTTGGCGTACGATCGGTGGTTGTGGATTGGTCACAGGCTGAAACGACCAATGTGCTCGTTGTTGGTCGGTTATGGTAAATTCAGGACCATCGGTGGCAACCACGGTAACGCTGTTGTGTTCGGGCCAAGCGAGACCGTCGGTAATCCATTGTTCGAGCGCGGTTATTTCCTTTTCATTTAATGGTTTGCCTTTACGTGGCATTTTTAAGTCATTGCTGTGACGAACGGCAGTGATTAATAAACTCTCGCTTGGTTTTCCAAGTACAACGGCGGGACCTTGTTTGCCGCCAGTTAAAACACCAACGCGTGAACTTAAATCCAATCCCGACGTTGGTTCATTCGAGCCATGACATTCGTAACAGCGTTCGGATAAAATTGGCCGGACAATTTTTTCGAAGTGAAGGTCGGCAGGAGAGGAAGATTTCATGGCAACGGCCATGGCGGTCTCGCCCGTCCACGGCATGCCTTTCGTTACCCATTTTTCGAGCGCAGCAATTTCTTCCACCGGCATTGGTTCTTTGGGTGGCATTTGCACATCGCCAATGCGCTTGATGGCTTGGACTAATAAACTTTTTCCCGCATTCCCAGGAATTGCCGATGGACCCGAATCGCCACCCGTGAGCACGGCGCTGAGACTATCTAGACGCAATCCGCCTTTTTGTTTTTTAATTCCATGACAACTGAAACAACGAGCTTCGAGAATCGGCAACACGGTATTGGCGAAAAAGGCTTGGTCTGCGGCGTTATCAGCGGCAAAAAGCGTTATGATATTTCCGCTCATAAAGAGGAGTACGGCATGCCATGGTAATCGTGTACGAGCGTTTGAACGCTTTGCATGAACCGTGGCGTTAGTTAGTTCGTTACGCTTGCTTTGGTTGATAGAATCAGTCATTGTAGCGTCCCTGGCGATTGTCGTCATGATACCTTCATGATAACAGATCCGTCATTACCATCGTGGACGATTAGGATGCGATTATGACGGATTATGATGTGCCCTGGCGGGCCTCTGTAGAGCTAACAGAACTGCGCGAGGTTATCTTTGGCGGCCCACGCCCAGCTTCTGCAATGGCGGCTAAAGTCATATCGCAACTCGGGTTATCGATTCCATTTATGGTGGTTTGTGTGCAATCCGATGAGCGTGTGGAACCCGAATTAACGGCGGCCTATGGTAAACAAGTGCGTTGCCTGAGATTGCATACGGGTTTGGAATATTGGTTTTGCCAACAAGACGCCAACCCGCTGGTGTCCGAATTTTCTCGGCGTCATTTGGTACATGGTGTCGCGCAACGTTGTCTAGGATTAGAGGATTTGCAGCGTGCAGTACAGCATTCCATTACCACTGGGCGACGTATTGAACAAAGCGAATTATTAAAAAATCCTCCTGATATCACGCAAGAACCTCGCCTGCGCTCAACATTGCTCAGTCGAATTTCGGCGCGTGATCCCGCTTATGTCGCGATGCTCGATCAGTGGATGGCGATGATTATGGTGCGTTATATGCACGGTTTAAATACATTGCGAAGAAAAATGATGGAATTTCTCACTTCGCTGACGCGAGCGAATGATGAAAAAGATTTGGCTCATCCGTTTTATTTGGTCATTAAGCGTTTGTATGATTGTCATACCTATTCGGGGCTTAGGAAGCTCATGCCAGAATTAGTGTCGTTATTATTACAATATTTAGATAAAGCCCAGGCAGGTGCAGGTGACTTTGGCCGCGCCCAATCACCCACCGTTAAAGCCGCCGTTCAATGGGTGCGAGAACAATTCCGTGAGCCCATTAGCCTTGAAGATGTCGCAATTAAAGTAGGCGTTAGCGCCCCACATTTAGCCCGCAGTTGGCGGCAAGAAATTGGCAATTCTATCGGTGCGGCGTTGCGCGAATTACGTTTAAGCGAAGCAAAGCGCTTATTGTCAGAAGGTGACCGTACGATTTTAGATGTCGCTCTGCGTTGTGGTTTTGGTTCGGTGGAACATTTTCATCGCACGTTTCGCACGTGCTATAAATGTTCGCCAGATGTCTGGCGAAAGAGTGTGCATGATATAGGCGGGTCGGCGTGATTTTTTGACCTTTGGCTGTCCGCTGTCCGCTGTCCGATGTCCGATGTCTAGACATCTTGGGTGATAGCGGTTGGCCTCTAAAAATTATTATCAGAGA
>SYDV01000461.1 GCA_005801395.1 Planctomycetia bacterium
TAAAAAACGTGTTCATAGCGACTTTAAAGCAGTCAAGAAAGATAAAGCCTTAATTCAATCATTCTTCAAATGCAAATCTGTAGACTACACTGCTGCCTAGGTAATATTTAAAATAAATGTGCGTTTGCAAAAGCAAATCGGATCGATTCTTTTGAACGAATTAGATTCGATCGACCAGTCAAATCCCCATAAACCAACACGCCAGCTTTAGGCCGAGTGGGTTAGTGGCGACTTTTCCGCTGAGGATTAATTTCTTACGTGCGATTAATTTCGGCTGCACTTTGGTGCGGAACCACACGGTGAATACCCACATGGCGATGGCGATGATGGGGGCGGCGATGATACCGATGATGGTGAGACCTAAATAACCGGTGTGCGACATCAGGCTGTGGTGCAGAAAAGGAATGTCGGCGCTGGTGGCAGCAAAGCCGGATAAATTATTCCCGAGGGCAACGGCTGGGCTGAGTAGGGTGAGGCCTAATAGTTTGCCGAGTCCCATAAACAACATCACTGAAGCGAAGTGGCAATTAATTAAAATGGCGAACAATAGAATGGTTAGTCCTAATATCGATGGTCCAACAGCGAGAGGGAAGATGGGTAGGAAGCCTAATAATATGCCAAAGCCAGCTCCAACGGCCATTTGCCACGGTGCTGCGTTGGAGGCGATGCCTTGAATTAAACTGCGCAGGAATTTGATGAGGGTCAGCATTATTTACCGAATCCTTTGAACAAATCTTTGGCTTTGTCAGTAGCGTTTTTCAACTCAGGATTTTTATCTAATTCTTTGTTGAGGGCTTTGGTGCCTTCGTCGAGCAATTGTTGTTTGCCCGCATCTAGCGCGCTGGCTTGTAGCGATTTTAATCCGTAATCGGTAAACACTGGGGCATATAAGGTGCCGCCAACTTTTGGTTGCCAGGTTACGGGTTTTCCGCCAAAGGCGTTTATCGCAGAAGCTAATTGACGCGCGCTATCGGCGGCATCTTTATTGGGCTGCATAGTGACATCGCGTAATAAACAGGTGACTGTGCTCAATTGTTCCCAACCCGTCCAACTGCTGTCGATCATCAGATCAGTCGTCCCCGTCGTACCATACGCAGTCATGGCATTGCCTGATATGGCGGGATCCGATAACGCTTTGATGCTGACTTCTTTGGCATTTAGTTGCATGGTGCCGGTTTTTCCGCCGACTCGATTTACTTTTAATTCCATAGGACCGCTGCCTTTGGTGGTGATGTCTCCATTTAGAACCATGGTTTCGTTGGGTAATAATCGAAGCGCAACATCGGTGCCAATTAAACGAAAGCTGGTAATGTCAAATGGCGTGTCGTCTGGCAGGCCAAAAGTCGTGCCAGTGATCGACAAGTCGCGGACAATAATGCGTGGCCATGCCGTGCCCGGTTGAGGTTGTGGAATATAACGCACGGCCTTGGGCCAATCGGTTGCCGGTTCGGCCTGTGGTGGAACGGGTTCGCCTGGGGGAGTCTTCGGGTCGGTCGGATCAGCCGATTCAGGCGCATATTTTTTGTACCAATCGATTAATTGTTTGCCGAGACCTAACCAATCAATTGGCTTACCTGGTGGATCGTCTGGTGACTGCAAAAACGGAATGCGACCATTGGTCGTACGGCGGAAAGAACCAGTCAGTCCTTCCAGGGTCATTTTGCTGATAACGACATCGCCACTGCTCATGCTATCTAGCAGGGCCACATCTGCATGTAGGGTATCGGCGACGAAAATACGTTCGGCACCATCAATTTCATTCAATACTAATTTTGCGCCATGGACCGAGCCACCAAAAAAACTGACTGATAATTGACTATCGGGGGCGAGTGAAAGCCCTTGGTTAGCTAATGACTGTCGTACTTGTCCGATGATCCACGGTTCGACGATAAACGGAAACAAACAAACGCCGATGATGCTCGTCAGCAGTAAAAAATAGACGGCCGTACGGCGTATGATTCCCGTCGGTTTTGCGCTGGCCGTTTCGACTGGCGCCGCTACTGATAAATCAGGGTTGCTTGGAATTTGAGGGGGAGCTGCGGGCACATCGGTCATGGAGTTCTCAATGCTGCTGATGTGTTATAAGCATTATACTTATAGGTTATTAAAAATCGTTAAATGACAGGTAATTAAAATTGGAAAGCGAAGCGAAAGATTTACGCGACCGCATTGCTGTGGCCACAACGAGGACAGGCCATCTTGTCGCCACTGGAGCGATGGGCGGTGCTCATCCAGGTATCACAGTCCTTGCAGCGCATTGCTTCGGGTACGTCGCTGGGTGCAGTTGTGGTGGGACCGCTGTCACCGTCGCCGTCTCCGTCGCTGCCCAGATCTAATTCGTCATCGCTGGAGAGATCAACTGCCGCTTCGGCGTCTTTCATATCGCCGCTGTGGAAGGTCATGCGCGCTCGACCGGTCTTAACCACGGCGCGTTCTTCTAGTTTTACTCGGTCGGTTAATTTGCTGTCGCCGACCCAGGTTCCGTTCGAACTCCCTAAATCTTCGACAAACCATTCACCGCCCTCATGAATGAAGGCGCAATGTTCGCGCGAGATAGAAGTGTGTTTGATCGGAAGATCACAGTCGGAGGAGCGCCCTAGGACCATGCGATCCTTGCTCAGCGCGCTACGCGTATAGCCTTCAGCGCCCTTGATGCGGATAGTAACAAAGGCCATGGAGTCCCCTTGGCTTTGAGTTACCGACCTTACCGCAGTGTTCAAGCGTAGGTGACGCGCTTTTCCCGACGCGTCGTCACTATCAACCACCCCCGGGCAAGATCCTACCTGTGCAACAACTTCTGACGATTGATGACCAACGTGCTTTTTCCAAGGCGGCGACGCTCCAAGGTAAGCGAATTGGCTTTGTTCCCACCATGGGCGCCCTACACGCTGGCCACATCAGTCTGATTGCCCGCGCCCGCGCCGTCTGTGACCTCGTGGTCGTCTCCATTTTCGTCAACCCGACGCAATTCGACAATCCGGAAGACTTCAACGCCTACCCCATCACCTTAGAAGATGACTTAGAGCAATTGCGAGAGGCTGGAGTCGATGCGGTGTTCACGCCGACCAAGGAAGAATTGTACCCGAATGGTTATTGTACCTTCGTCGAAATGGTGGGGCCACTCACCGATAAATTATGTGGCGTAGCGCGCCCTGGGCATTTCCGTGGTGTTACCACCATCGTAAGTAAATTATTTCATATCGTACAACCAAGTGTGGCGGTGTTCGGTGAAAAAGATTTACAACAAGTGCTTATCATCAGCCGCATGGTTAAAGATTTGGATATGCCCATTGAAATAATTATTGGTGATACCTTGCGCGAAGATGACGGATTAGTGATGTCGAGTCGTAATCGTCGTCTCGATGATGGCGCACGCGCAAAAGCCCTGGCTTTACCAAGAGGCTTGGAAATGGCTCGATTGTCGTACCAAGCGGGCGAAACGAATGCGAATAAACTGTGCGAAGAAGTGTATGGTGAATTATTATTACACGACGGCGTCGCTGTGGATTATTGTGATGTGATTAGCCTGAAAGGTTTCACCGAAAAAGAAGTCGCCGACGA
>SYDV01000462.1 GCA_005801395.1 Planctomycetia bacterium
ACGTGGCACGAAGTCTGATCGGCTTGTGACTTGGCGGCACAATCGTGCGCTGTAGCCACTATCGACTAAGCTGCCGTAGATGGCTTGGGCGCGATCTAAAGCCAACTGCATTTTATCTTTTTTCAACGATTGGTTGGTGCTGCGGTCAAGATGTCCCGTGATGCGAAGCGGCCTGCGCACAGAGGATAAAACATCGACTAATGAGCGTATCATGAGTTTGCCGGGTTCAGATAATTGATTACTGCCAGGAGTAAAATAGACGCCACGGGCATCCTCAATTAAATCAATTTGTAAACCAATGTCATTGATGACGACATGGAAATTACCACTGTAATTTTTAAACGCAGGATCCGTTCGGCGACGTTCTTCCAATAACAATTGTAAAGTCCGAGCCCATTGCAGATCAATATATTTCGTCGTGATGTCGTTTTCGGCTTCTTGTTCAGGCATGGGTGGGGGACGACCATCCATCGCTAACACGTTGCGACTGGATGCAGCGTTTTGACGGAAAGCACCCGGATTATTGAAATAGGCGGCGATGCCTTGTTTGGTTTTGACGTCCAAACCAATAATCCACATCACCAAAAAGAAGGCCATCATAGCGGTAACCAAGTCGGCATAGGCTAATTTCCATGCGCCGCCGTGATGGCCATGGCCATGACCTTTTTTTCGTACAATAATAATTGGTGGTTGGGCATCAGCCATGACGAATTACTTCTTACCGCGTTGTTTCACCGCTTTATCCATTTCGGCGAAGGATGGGCGATTACTTGGATCAATATTACGGCGGGCGAATTCAAGGCTGCTCGAAGGAGGGTCACCGCGCGCGCCACGGGCGATCGCATGTCGAATACACGTTAAATATTGCCCTTCTTGACGAATGCGTTGCTGAAGGGCTTTTACGACGGGTGACATCACCACGTAGGCAATTAATACACCTAAAAATGTACCGACCAAGGCATTACCAATAGCTGCGCCAATTTCAGAGGCTTCTCCACCAATATGGCCCATGGTGATAATAACACCCAACACACAGGCGACGATACCGATCGCTGGAAATGCATCAGCAAGATTTTGCAAAGCATCAGGAATGAGCGTTTCTTCAGCGTGCATGATGTCGAGATCTTGTTCCATCATATCCATCAGGTCGTGTGGTTGTACGCCACCAGTAACCAAAATTTTCATAGTGTCGCAGAAAAAAGTCACGGCGTGATGATTGTGCATAAACGAATGATTCGCTGATAAGATGCTACTCTTGTGAGGGTCTTCAATGTGAGCTTCAATGGCAAGCAAGCCATCCGTGCGCGCGAGCGAAAAAATCTTGTACATCATAATAAGTAAGTCTTCGTATTCTTTTTTTCCAAAGCTTGATGGTTTTAATAAGTGTAAAACGGCGGCAATGGTTTGTTTAGTAAAGGCAATGCCGTTCGAACCTAAAAACGCACCAATCCCCGCACCAATAATGACGATATATTCCGTCCATGCGACGACGAACACCATCATGCTACCACCATGCAATAGGTAGCCTGCAAAGGTACAGCCCAAACCGAATAGAACGCCAATGAGAGTCATCATAGGATTAGCTGCATTAGTTTGAGTTTACCACGGAAAGCCGCAGTAGGTGAAGTGAAAAAGTTAATTCGCTGGAGATGGAGTGAGAGTTGGTGGTCATAGCGTTACCGTTTTTCATCTAGGAAACGCGGTGCTTCAGCCGCAGTGGTGGCTTGTGAGTTGGTCTGATAACGACGAACGGCGGCGCCCTCTCGTTCCAAACGTGCTTGCGATTCGGTTTGTTGTTGGCGCAATAACGAAACGGCGTTTTGATATCGTTGTAATAAATGAGCCGTGATGCGAGCCGATTTGAGCAGTTCATCACGTAGGTGGTCGGTGAGATTCACTAGCTCATGAGCAGGCGGTATGGTCGTTAGGGTGATCGTGATTCCGTTGGATAGTTCTAAGCACTCTTCCATATCGGGCGTTTCGCAACCCAATGCGGCAATTAATGATTGTTGTTGTGATTGCACCTGTTGATGCAGCGTGAGGGCTTCTGTTGCGTTCATGGCGACGCCTTCGATGGCGAAGTAAGTCGTTTCAGCAGGCTACGCGCAGTCAGGGTTAATTCGCTGGTTGGAAAATCAGCCGCTAATCGATCTACCGCTGTCGTTGCTTCCGTGAGTAAGGTGGCTTTCGCGTCAGTGGTGGTGATGCGAGTTTGCTCAATCAAAAACCATGCTCGCAAATAACGTAGGCGTACGGGATCACCGTCATTTAATTCGGTGATATCAATTAATTCAAGGGCCGCTAATCCAGCAGAGAGATCTTTAACTTGTGGTGTGGCTGTTAGAGACAGGTCATAATAACATTCGGCTATACGAAGTTGATTAGTGGCGGCTAAGGTTGAACGTTGTAAAGCCTGTTCGATGGGCCGATTTGCTTCTAAGGTATCTGGTTTGCGGCTTGAGCTGCGTTCGTCGTACATTTCGAGCGCTCGGCGTAAATCATCACGCGCTTGATTGCGGTCGCGAAAAGGTTCACTCAGCGTTGCATGCTGAAGGGTCGTGTCGGCAGGTCGTAAATCGCCACGTTCATCTTTAAGGCTACGTATGCGGCTATCCCGATCACGGACCAAAGATTCTAATTCTCGTTGTAGGCGTTCGGCTGGCGACAAAGAATCCAAATTGGCAATCGTGGGTACCAACGGAGCAATTTGCGGTAACGGATCTAAGGTTGGTGAACCGCCTTCGCCAGCAGAAAGCGTAGTGGTTAACATGGAAATCATGATTGTGAGAACAGTTAACCAGAGAGCAGGTAACCGGCAAATCATCAATCGGAGACTGGTTAGGGGCCAAATCAGCAGGCGACAAGTAATGTTCTTATGCATTATTCCACCTTCCCCTGAAAGGCGTTGATGGCTTCGCGAAAACGTCCTTGTTCGCGCAAAAACGTGCCCAGTAAGTTAGCCGCATAATCACGATCACGCAGTGATAGTGAGGAATCTTCTAATAGGTTACGCAGTGTTTGTTCACCAACCGATGCCTGTCCACCAATGAAGGCTGACCGAGCAAGACCCAATTGAGCGGCATGTAATAATTCGCGTGGTGGTTTTTCGGCAATCGTGCGCTCATAATGGTGAACAGCATCCGCCGCAGCGGTGGTACGTTGACGACGATCACGCATCGCTCGACGGTAATCGGCTTGGGCGATATAAAATAAAGCTTTAGCGCGAACAGGGCCCGCGTAGCTGCTGAGTCGGCCTTCGAGTTCGCCTAATAATTGATCTAACTGTAATTGCCCTGGACGACTATCTGCTAAGGCATCACCGCGCAATAATTCCCATAGCGTATTAATGGTTTCGTCATCACGTTCGAGTTCGCTGTAACAACGAGCAATGCTAATGAGTAGTTCCGCATCAAGCGCGGATTCATTAAATTCTTGTCGTGCGCGTAAGAAGGAAAACAGCGCCTGAACATACTGTGGTGGCGAGGCCGCTAAGTGGCACTGGCCGACACGATAAGCCGCCATGGGATAAATTGATGCCGGTACATGCACATCAAAAGTCTGAGCTTTCCAAGAGCGCCATAGTCGCGTGTAGGTTGGTAATGCTTCCGCACTGCGATTGTCATGAAAGGCGCATTCCGCCAAACGGAAATCTAATAGATCATTATCTTTGTTACCATTTGATTCGCGTACGATTTTTAGTTGGGTTTCCGCTTCACGGTAACGAGCGGCTTCGAACAACAATTCGCCAAGGTTAACGCGGGCAATATGAATGGATGCTTTAGCGGATGAATTTTTAGCGAAAGCATCGAGTAAATTTTGTAGGGTATCAATAGCGGAATCGAGTGATAACGGGTCATTATTTGCCAAGCCTTGCTGACGAGCGGCATTCGCTGCGGATAGATACGCGTCTGGTAGTTGCGGATCATGCACATCGGCCTTGCTGATATAATTCAAAAACACACTGCG
>SYDV01000463.1 GCA_005801395.1 Planctomycetia bacterium
AAAAGGACTTCCGGACTCAAAAGGACTTCCGGACTTCCAAGCCCTAACATAAATCACCCGTGATATTTATTCCAGAACCGCGAGCGTTCCCTGCAAACAAACCCTTGCTCTCCCCTCAAGCGGAGCCAATGATTCGCCGCTATGACCATTTCGTTGACAAGTGATGTTACCAACGTTGTACCAGCGGAACTATGCACTGCTGAGCTTACAATGGTCGTGTCACAGCCACTGATTCCAACCGTTTTGCCAGGCGTGTACATCATCGGACTGTGATCCCGTGATTGATACCATGCCGCTGAGGAGCTCCCCATGTCCGCTAATGCTAGTCAACCATCCGCCGCCAACGACACCGCTGTCAGCGACACCAAGCTCATCGCCGAAGCGCAAGTCGCATTCGCGAAAATTCGTACCGAATTGGCCAAGGTCATCGTTGGCCAAGACTCTGTCATTGAAGAATTACTGATCGCCATCTTCGCTCGCGGTCATTGCATGCTGGAAGGTGTGCCTGGACTGGCCAAGACCCTGCTTATTTCAACCCTGGCCAAATCTTTGCAGTTGTCCTTCAAGCGCGTGCAATTCACGCCCGACTTAATGCCGTCGGACATCGTTGGTACCGAAGTGCTGCAAGAAGATCCGGTCACCAAGACGCGTGTGTTCAAGTTCCTTAAGGGACCCATCTTCGCCAATATCGTTTTGGCAGACGAAATTAATCGTACGCCACCCAAAACCCAAGCGGCATTGCTCGAAGCCATGCAGGAAAAGAAAGTCTCGGTCGGTAACGAAGAACATAAACTCGACCAACCATTTTTCGTGCTCGCTACTCAAAATCCCATTGATCAAGAAGGAACTTATCCTTTACCTGAAGCGCAACTTGATCGCTTTATTTTCAAAATTTTCGTCAATTACCCAAGCGACAGCGAAGAACTCGAAGTCATGCGCCGCGTTGCCAGCCCACAAATGGCACAAAATGAAAAAGATGTGCACCAAATTTTGAATGGCGCGCAAATTTTAGCGTTCCAACAATTAGTGTTACGCGTACCTGTTGCCGACCACGTCCTTCAATACGCCAAAGCTTTAGTCCGTGCCACTCGTCCAAAAGAACCAGAATCACCTGATTTTATCAAAGAATGGATCTCCTGGGGTGCTGGTCCGCGCGCCTCAATCAATCTCATTCTCGCGGCAAAAGCGCGCGCCGTTTTACATGGTCAATTTCACGTCACCACCGACGACATCGACGTCGTCGCCGTGCCAGTATTGCGCCATCGTATTGCCTGTAGTTACACCGCCACGGCAGAAGATATCACCACTGAGCAGGTGATCGCCAAATTGATCGCATCAATTCCGAAGCACGAAAAAATTGCCGCTGCGAAGCGGTGATTACAACAGTCCGGGAGTCCGGAAGTCTTATTCCCTTTCGCTTCTTTTGCAGATGTGACGGCATGACCTATCCGCATTCACTTAGCCAACAAACTAATCGACGACGGCTCTGCCGTTGTCAGATGGCGAGTGTGTAATTATGGCCTCAAAATACCTCGATCCAAAAGTGCTCGCCAAAGTCGGCAAACTTGACCTTAAGGCCAAGTACGTCGTTGAAGGCTTTATTTCCGGAATGCACAAGAGTCCGTTCAAAGGTTTTAGCGTCGAATTTGCCCAACATCGTGGTTATGTGCCTGGTGATGATTTAAAGCATCTCGACTGGAAGGTCTACGCAAAAAACGAGCGCTTATCGATCAAGCAATACGAAGCCGAAACCAATTTGGTAACCACGTTATTGCTCGATGCCAGCGAATCGATGGCTTATACTTCACCCAATAAAGCACGCGGCACGATCAGTGAAAAATTAGAATATGCCAAGTTAGTCGTCGCCGCGCTCAGCTATTTAGTATTAAGTCAAAGCGATGCGGTTGCGGTTGGCATTTTTGACCAACAATTGCGCGAATTTATTCCCCGTTCGACGCGAAAAATTCATCTTAATCGCATTTGTGCCGCTTTAGAACAAATCAAACCCCAGAATCGAACCAGCGTCGGCGATGTTTTGCATACCATCGCACAACGCGTTGCACGACGAGGGGTGACGATCATCGTCAGCGATTTATTTGATAAAATCGAAAATATTTTATCCGGCATCCAACATTTGCGCCACGATGGCCATGAAGTCGTCGTCTTGCATTTGCTTGATAAAGACGAACTCACTTTCCCTTTCGAAGGCCTCGTTCAATTTAAAGGTCTTGAAGTCGCCAATCAGGTTCTCTGCCAACCACGCATGGTGAAGAAAGCTTACTTAGAAGAATTGCATAAATTTCTTACCAAAGTTAAAGCGACCTGCACGCGCAATGGCGTTGATTACGTACAAGTATCGACCGATACCCCAGTAGATGTCGTTTTATCCGCGTACCTCACCAGTCGCGAACGCGCATTAATGGCCGGTGGCCGAGGAGCCGGTCGCTAATGGGATTCCTCAATGCTTTACTGGCAGGCTTTGCCGCATTGGCCGCTGTGCCAATTATCATCCACCTGCTTAATCAACGCCGCTTTAAAGTGGTGGTGTGGGCAGCCATGGATTTCTTGCTCGCGACGATTGAGAAAAATTCGCGTCGTCTACAATTACAAGATTTAATTTTAATGATGCTACGCGCTGGGGCCATCGCCTTGCTCGCGTTTGCCTTATCACGCCCGACGCTCAGTCCTGGGGGTTTAGATTCCCTTGGTGCACCTGGTGAAACCACCGCCGTCATCGTATTAGATAATTCCCTGTCGATGGGACATCGTATCGGTAATGACAGTCGTTTCGACGCCGCCAAGCGCGCAGCACGGGCCATCGTTGATCACTTGCCAAAAGGTGCGGGTGCGGCGTTAGTGTTAATGAGCGATGTCGCCATCGATGAAATTCCTGAACCAAGCCACGATCTCGCTTTTGTCGCCAATGCCATTCTCGAAGCGCCGTTATCCGATGGTGGCACCGATGCGGCAGGTGGCATTAATAAAGCCTGGGAAGTGCTTAAACGCACACCTTCTTTATCGAAAGAAATTTACGTCATTACAGACATGCAAGCAAATGCTTGGCCTGCCAGTGGTGACGCTGGCTGGACCACGCTCAGCAATGAATTAGCCGCCGCGCGCCCAGCCACACGTTTATACTTAGCGACCGTGCATGATGGTGCCGATACCAATTTAAGTATCGCAGCGCTGGCTCCCGTTGATGAACAAATTTCCACAGAAAGCGACACCGCCTTTGTCGCAACTATTCAAAACCATGGATCCTCACCCACGCATAACGTCACCGTAGAATTGCTCGTCGGCGCGCCCGATGCAGGAATCAGCGAACCCTTACGTCCCGCTGCCAGTGTGGTCATCGATGCCGTTGATGGTGCCACCCAAGTACGACTCGACACCCGTTTTACTTCTGGTGGTGATTACCGCATTGCCGTACGCGCAACGGCTGATCGTTTACCCGCCGATAATGAACGCGTCCTAAGTGTGCCCGTAGTCGAGCGTTTAAAAATATTAGTCATTGATGGCGAACCGGGCGATGGCCGAGCATTTGCTGGAGCAGGCGATTTCCTGACCGCAGCACTGTCACCGAAAGATCCCAACGGGGACGGTAATCAAGCATTAATACAAACCGAAGTTATTTCCCCAGGCAGTCTCGGCGACCGCCAATTACGCGATTACCATGCGGTTATTCTCGCCAACGTTGCTGAATTACCCCCGAATTTTATTGATGCATTAAAAACCTACGTCAAAGCTGATGGCCGCGGATTAATTATATTCGGCGGAGAAAACGTCCAAGCAGATCGCTACAACCAAGCGTTCGGTGGGCCACAAGGATTAATTCCAGGGCGTTTGGTACAGCTTATTGAAGCTGATGGTTCAGCGGACAATAATGGCGACCGTGGCTTTAGCTTTGCAACGAATGATTTAGGACATCCAGTCGTCAGCTTCTTTGCCGACAAGAGTACGCAACCCTTCTTGAGCAAACCCCGGTTCCAACGTGCGCTGGGCATCGACATTGATCCCGCTGATTTGGCCAGCCCCGATAAATCAGCCAACGATGGTGCCATTAATATTATTGCTCGCTTTACCGGCCACCAACCAGCAATTATTGAACGAGTCACCGGTCGCGGTCGCGTGATTGTATTTGCCGGAACTGCCAATCGCGATTGGACTGATTTGCCACTGACTCCTGCATTTGTGATGCTAACACGCCGGGCCGTGCAACATGTCTGCGATGGCCATCATTTACCGCGCACCGTGCAAGTGAACGATCCCATGATGGCGCTGATGAGCGCAAAAAATGCAGGGACGCAAGTCACCGTACGCGATCCGCGCGGGAATACTCGCACCATCGCGGCGGTTCCAACACCCGCCGGTGATTTATCGCGCATTGATTTTTCCGATACGCGTTTTTCTGGATTTTATCATTTCACCACCACGGGCGCTGATGCCGTGACATCGATGTATGGCGCTAATCCACCACGAAATGAAAGCGTGTTGGATGCGCTAGACGAAGCTGGTCTACGCTCGCGCTTTCCCACTTTAGATTTTTCTTGGCTCGATGGCCGCGGCGAAGTGGGATCGGCTATTGATAGTAAACGGGTGGGCCGCGAAATATGGCCCTTATTATTCGCTTTAGCTTGTCTCTGCCTAATGACCGAATCGTTCCTGGCCTTGCGCTGGGCGCCGAAAGGAGCCTAAGCAATGGATTTACTGTTGTGGTTATTTACGTTCAGCGGCGCTGGTGAAGGTGAAGTAAGCGCACAGGGTTTATTCCTGCCCAATGTCGCAACCTCGCTCATGAAGTTACTTTTCATCGGCTTAGCCGTCGCTATTGGCGTGGTCGTTTGGCAAATCTATCGTCGTGAACCAGCCTACGTCGCTATTCAGCGTAAACGTATTTTAGCGACCCTGCGAACCGTTGCCGGTTTAGTCCTATTATTTATTTGCACCGGTGCCTTTATCGAAGTTGCGCATCGTGAAAATAGCAAAGGCACGTTAGTGCTATTGGTCGACCAATCACAATCGATGGGAATTATTGATCGAAAGGGTGATCCCACTGCTGATGCCGCACTACAACGCATCGTCGGAGTCGACCCAACTACGATTTCACGCAGTGAACAAGTTAAGAAAGCCCTGGCTAATACCCAGGTCGCGTTCCTCAAAGACCTGTCCAAAACATTTTCCATCGAAGCCTATACCTTTGGCCAAAGTGCGCAGATCAGTCCATTAGAATTAACTACTGACGCCGCTGACACCACTGGTGCGGCATCTGATCCGCTCAGCAAATTAACCGAACCCAATGATCCTGCGACCCAATTGGGCGGCGCGTTACGCGATACCGCACGCCGACTAAAAGGCCGTAAAATTGATGGTGTCGTGGTGTTCAGTGACGGTGGTTGGAATCGTGGTGAAGAACCGGTGCCCGCAGCTGAAGATTTAAACGCTCCGGTTTTTGCCGTCGGCATTGGCGCGCCACGCACGCGCGACATCGCCGTCACGTTTGTCGCCACCGAAGACGTGGTCTTTAAAGGCGATGCCTTTCCCGTAACCGTGCGCGTACGCAGCAGCGGTTATGCTGGTCAAAGCGCACGTTTAATTATTCGCCAAGACGACGATATCGTTCGTGAAGTTGCGCTTGATTTAGATGAATCGAGCGAACGCACCCATACCATCGACATCACGCCACGGGTGCCTGGAACCTTTACCTTCAGCGCAGAAGTCGAAGCCCTGCCAGATGAATTAAGCAAAGATAATAATCGCCGCGACCGCCCAGGCGTCACCGTCATCGACAAGAAAATTCGCGTCTTGGTGGTAGAAGATTCCCCACGTTGGGAAACGCGCTTCCTCACCTCCATCTTGGAAGCCGATCGTACTCGTATTGATGCCAGTTATCTTTTCCGCCAAGCAGACGACCGCTTGCCTGCGACTAATAAACGATATTTACGCGCCTTTCCATCCGATATCACTGAA
>SYDV01000464.1 GCA_005801395.1 Planctomycetia bacterium
GATTGGGATGCGATTCGCGAAGCCGCTGCCGGCTGTCCGGTTGATATTATTAAAATCGCTTAACCCACTTGTTGGCTTTTCCTAGGAATCCGCAAGGAAGAGCGTCGTTAAGCCATCTAGCGCCGGCTGTTCTACAAGACTTCCGGCCCCCGGACTTCCGGACTTCCGGACTGCGTTTTCCCAGGCATCCTGCGCCCCCCGCGAGGAACGCTCATGACTTGGACAACCATCGACCGCACGTACGACGATATCCTGTATCACCATAAAGCGTTTGCTGCGGGTAAGGTCGCGAAGCTCACGATTAATCGCCCGGAAGTACACAACGCTTTTACGCCGAAGACGATTCAAGAATTACGCGATGCTTTGCAACATGCACGCGATGACGAAGAAGTGGGTGCCATCATTCTCACCGGCGCGGGCGGCAAAGCGTTTTGCTCCGGCGGCGATCAACGCGTGCGCCAACATGGCGGTTATGTTGGTGGCAAAGACGGCGACAGCACGCCGCGCTTAAATGTCCTTGATCTCCAAAAAGAAATACGCTCCTGTCCAAAACCCGTGGTAGCCATGGTGGCTGGATGGGCCATTGGCGGCGGACAAGTGTTGCATTTGGTCTGTGATATTTCCATTGCCGCTGACAATGCACGTTTCGGTCAAACGGGTCCACGAGTCGGCAGTTTCGATGGTGGCTTTGGTGCAAGTTTTCTTGCGAGTTGCGTCGGACAAAAAAAGGCGCGCGAAATTTGGTACACTTGCCGCCAATACACTGCCCAACAAGCACTGAGCATGGGTTTAGTCAACGAAGTGTGGCCACTCGACCAACTCGAAGAAAAAACGTTGGTCATGTGCGAAGAAATGTTGCAGCATAGTCCGCTCGCCATGCGTTGTTTAAAATCAGCCTTTAATGCCGACCTCGATGGACAGGCTGGAATTCAAGAACTCGCCGGCAATGCGACGTTATTATTTTACATGACCGACGAAGGCAAAGAAGGCCACCGTGCGTATTTGGATAAGCGGAAGCCGGATTTTTCTAAGTTTCCTCGGTTACCATGACAGCGTCCGGAAGTCCCATCGACGCGTCCGGAAGTCCGGAAGTCCGGAAGTCCGGACGCGCTAGATCTTGGCTTCTCGCCACTCGTCCAAAAACACTCGCTGCTGGAGCAGTGCCGGTCATCGTTGGGACCGCGCTGGGCGGCACGTTAGTGCCTGTCAATTGGTTGGCTGCTTGTGCGTGTTTGGTCGGAGCGTTGCTTATTCAAATCGGCTGCAATTTTGCCAATGATGCGTTCGATTCGATTAAAGGCGCTGACACCGCTGCGCGGGTTGGGCCGCAACGGGCGGTCGCCAGCGGATTAATTTCTGCGCGATCCATGTTGATGGCGGCGCTGTTGGTGTTGGCAGTGGCTTTTCTTATTGGCCTCTATTTGTCAATGGTGGCTGGCTGGCCAATTTTTATTTTGGGAATCGTCAGTTTAGTTTGTGCGGTGGCCTACACTGGTGGCCCATTTCCCTTGGCTTATGTCGGGCTGGGGGATTTGTTCGTATTATTGTTTTTTGGTTGGGCCGCCGTGTTGGGCAGCGCGTATGTGCAGGCTGGTCCGCATATTGCCGCTCAATTAATCCCATTCCAATTCCAACTCAGTGGCGGCTGGGGACCGTTGTTATCTTTCACTAATATTTCGAATTTAGACGCAGTGACCTTATTAGCTGGTATGCCGATGTGGTGGTGGTTGGTAGCGAGTGGCGTTGGTTTGCAGGCGACTGGCATTATTGCGGTCAACAATTTACGCGACATCGCGACCGATACGGTCGCTGGCAAGCGCACCTTGGCCGTCCGCTTAGGCGACCCCGTGACTCGTTGTTATATCGTGTTGCTGCATGTCGCGGCGACCCTTTGCCTGGGATTGGCGGCTCACCACGGCGGCGGCGGCTGGCTGTGGCTGGCTCCCTGCGTGGCGGGAAGCGGCGGTTTAGCTCTGCTAACTGGGTTAATGCGCACTAATGGTCCGGCCCTCAATGGGTATCTGGCACGCTCTGCGGCGTTGGAGCTGATCACTGGCTTGTGCCTCACAGCCGGGCTTATCATCTCAGCCCGCCATGCGTTGTAGGCTCCTCAAGCGTCATCTGAAACTGGCCACCCCGCTGATGACAGCGCAGGGTCCGATCAGCGAACGCACCGTCTGGGTGGTAGCACTGGAAGACGAAGCTGGTCGCATTGGTTTAGGCGAAGCTGCTCCCCTTGCTGGATTTGGTAGTGAAACTCCGGAACAATGTCGCGCCGCATTTAATGAAGTATTAAAAGCACTAACTGGTGAATTTATTACTCGCTGGCTTGAACGAGGTCGGCCTGACGCACCGCTCGGTCCATTGGAACGCATGCTTGGTGGCTCGCCTTGTGCGCGATCAGCAATCGAAGGTGCGCTCACTGATTTAGCAGCGAAGCAAAATGAGAAAACCCTCGCCGCTTATTTATCTGGTGATGCGGCGATAAATCGTATTCCCGTAAATGCCTTATTAGGTGGCTCCCTGACCGACGTCGCGGCTTCTGCCACCGAATTGCGCAAAGCAGATTTTACCAGTTTTAAATTAAAAGTCGCCGCTCCGACTACGAGTATCGCCGAAGATATTGAACGTGTGTACGCCGTACGTGATGCCATCGGACCCGAATCCACCTTACGCGTTGATGGTAATTGTGGCTGGACTTTTGACCAAGCCTTAGAATTCGCCATTGAAGTCGTCGACGCCAATTTAGAATTTTGCGAACAGCCGTTACCAGCAAATGACCTCGAAGGAATGGCAAATTTACGCCGTCGCACAGGATTAAAAATCGCCGTCGATGAAGCCATTCGCACAGCGGCGGATATAGGTCGCGTTGCCGCTGCCCAAGCGGCGGATATTATTGTCTTAAAACCCATGTTCCTTGGCGGTTGGCGACCCACCAAACAAGCCGCAGAATTGGCACTTTCCTGCGGATTATCCGTGGTCATCACCACCGCTCTTGAAGGTTCGATTGGTAGAGCCCACGCCACGCATTTTGCCGCGGCCTTAAAACTCAATGATCGTGCACAAGGATTAGGGACAGGCATTCTAATCGCCAAAGACCTAACCCTATCACCTCTGACCATCGCCCACGGCGCAATTCCCATCCCCGCCGTCACGGGAATTGGCGCTGGACCGTTGATTAGTTAATTGACCCCTACCAATGAAATGGTTATAGGTTCACCTCCATGACACCGATGTCACATTGGTTCCTGCCATTACAAAAATTACCTGTCGATCATCCAGCAACTCGGTGTTGGCATTACATTTTACCCAATGTCGGCGGCGCCTTAGCGTGGCTGCGTTCACTTGGCGTAACCCGTGGCTGTCGTTTAGGTTTAGCAGGAGCCAATACGCCAGAAACCGCCGCGTTACTGCAAGCCGCGCCCCTGGCGGGGGCCACCACGATTTTATTTAATCGACGCCTGACCATCAATGAATTATTACAACAGCGTGATCAAGCTGCCGTTTCACTGGTAATTGCCGATCAACATCACCCGCTGGCAAGTTTTTCGACGATTATTCCACCAACGTTTGCTCATGATGCCTTACCCGATGTCAGCCCACTCCTGCCCACTGATCCTGGATTTATTATTTTTACCAGCGGCACCAGCGGACAAGCCAAGGCCGCACGATTATCGTGGTCCGCCATTTGTTCAGCCTGTGATAGCGCTACCGCCATACTGAACATGGATCCCAACACCACTTGGCTCGGCTGTTTGCCATTAGATCACATTGGTGGTGCCAGTATTATTTTGCGTGCAGGACGCTGTGGAAATACCGTGTTATTATGCACTCACTTTGATGCTACGGCCATCAATCAATTGCTGGGCATCAGGCCCGTGGATGGGATAAGCGTCGTTCCCACCATGCTTCACCGTTTATTAAATGACCGTCAATCACGTCCTTGGCCAACGACGTTAAGAATTTTATTAACGGGCGGTGGGCCGCTGTCTGCCGAGCTGATCAATCGTTCGACGGCGTTGGGTTTATCGCCACACCAAACCTACGGATTAACGGAAGCCGCCAGTCAGGTCACCACGCTATTGCCCGCTGATGCAGCAAGCCACCCAGGTAGCGCAGGCCGACCAATACCAGGAATGGAGCTACGAATCACCTATGACGTAATCGAAATTCGCGGATCATCATTATTCGACGGCTATGAAATCGACGGACAACTGAGCGAACCGCATGACGCTAATTCCTGGTTCAACACCGGCGATATCGGACAGGTCGATAACGATGGCTTTCTTACCATTCATGCGCGTCGAACTGATCTGATTATCAGCGGCGGAGAAAATGTTTATCCCACTGAAATCGAAGCCATCCTCGAACGCCATCCTGCCATCGCCGAAGCCGGGGTCTTCGCCATTAATGATCCCGAATGGGGCCAACGCGTTGCCGCCGTGGTCGTTGCTCGCGCATCACCACTGAGCAACGCCGACCTTGATGCGTGGTGCGCTCAACACCTTGCCGCATTTAAATGCCCAAAGCGCTGGCATTGGGCAAAAACACTGCCGCGCACAGCAACCGGAAAACTACAACGGCATTTATTATCCACCCAAGTTGAACCGTGACCGGTTCCTATTTGCGCAAATGTTTATCGGCAAAATTCATATACTGCTCCCAATCATATTCCGTCAGATCATGTTTTCCGGTGCGTAAATGATAGCCGATGTGACCGGTTTGTTCCGGTTGTTCGGCAGCGGGCTGTGCCATCGCCGTCATTCCCGTTAAGCCGAATAATTGCCACACGGGGGTTGCCGCAACGGTCGCACGAAATTCAGCAGCTGGATCTGCCCAGGCATCTTCGGTCGCACTTGCTACATACACTAAACGTGGAGCGCACAAGGCAATTAATTCGTGTTGGTCAAATGGTGCTTCAAATTCTTTATTATCCCAGTTTTTGTAGTTGGCATTAAACCAATGAGGAAATGTTTTATTAATACGCGCTACGTTTTCTCCCGCTTTACCGCGAGAAATTGCCGCGCCACCACAACCCGAATTATTACTGATCGTCAGCGCCACCCGTTCATCTTGAGCGCCGCACCACAAAGCGGTTTTTCCGCCACGACTGTGCCCAACGACCGAAATCCGTTTGACGTCGATCCCAGGCTGTTCAACTAACGCATCAATAGCGCGACTCGCACCCCACGCCCAAGCTGCCAGCGTTCCCCAGGCATCGTTGCTACGTGGTGGAATATCGAATACCCCATGTACACCATTTTTAAATTCATCGTGTTTATCCGGATCAATGTCGTCATTATAAAATGTCGCTGCCGCATACCCGCGCGCGATAATGGATTCGGCTGGCCAATATGGGGACCGCTGCTGGCGCGTCGGATCAATATTCTCTGGCGGGCGATTGCAAATCAGTAAGAAACAACCAGCGGGTTTCGTTTGTGCGGTTGGGACAAACAAAATTAAATTCATGCCACTGGATCCCCCAGGCCCAACCCAATCAATGCGGATCAACCGGCGCTCTGCCGTACCGTTCATCATCCCAGATGTCGTTTCTGTCACGGTAATTTTCATTCCCGCAGGTCGAGCCACGGGCGCGCGACCAAACATTTCTCGCGTAAAAATCTCAAGTATTTCCGCACGCCGAGCTGGCCACGCCGCTGGCGTCGTCACGCGCACACCAGCATTAGTCAATAATGGATCTGGTAACATGACTTCACCAGCCAACGCAAAAGACACCACTGTTAGTAAGGCGGCGACGGATAAAGGATGGGACATAAACTCTCCGAATTAGGAACAGCATATTTTATACCCTCCAGACTGATAAGAGTTGATCAATAATTATTTCCCCCAGCAGCAAATAGATGCGGGGAAATAGCCGAACTAACGTTATCCGGCGACCAAATCCATCAACACCGTTGCCGCCTGAGCCGGATCATCATGTTCGCCCAATTCACCTGCCAGCTTGAGGCGTTCAACAATGGCTTGCTGCAACAACATACGCGCTTTAGCCAAACGCCGATGACACGATGTCAATGCCAGTCCCATATCTGCTGCCACCTCACGCAAGTTGCGACCCTCAATTAAATTGGCCCGTAAAATGGCAAAGGCTTCTGGATCTAAGGTGCCATCCCCCGACCAACGTTTAAGATCATCAATGGCTTGTTGCAAAATACTTAATGCCCAGGCTCGGTCCATCGCTGCTTGTTGATCGGGTGCCGGTAATTCTCCAGCCGTTCGATCAACTAACATCGACCCATCTTCCGCTTCTACATTCGCACTGAGATGTGTCCGTCGACGTTCGTGACGCACCGCATTAAGAGCGGACAACCACGCAAGATTCATTAAATAATAACGGAAGCGACTGCCCGATCCTGGTTGAGCTCGTGCCAATAATTCCGGTTTGCGCATTAAGTCGAGCAACACGTCTTGTACGACATCATCGACGCGCTCACGTTGCTCACCTGACAGTCGTCGGTGCAAATACTCCCCAACCGCATCCGCGTACAGTCCCACCACCGCCGCTGCCTGTTGCGGCTGATCGGGCAGACGAGCGATTAAGCTCCAACGAGTAGCGGGGACTTCGACAGGCATGACGACCGATACGGTGACGGGAGGGGAGGGCGAGGCAATTGCGGAGTCCGATGTCCGACGTCCGACGTCCGACGTCCGATGTCCGACGTCTACTCTAGCGACGATTTCTTTTTGATTACCCGGGTTCTTTATGGACTGTCGATCATTGATTGGTCTGTTTAGATCTAAAAAAAATCCCCTTCATAAGAGACATCGAACATCGGACATCGGACATCGGACCAGTCAGAAGTCTTCCGAAAGTCCTAATACCGCCTCACCACCACCACGTGATTTCCTCTCATCCCACGCCATAACCTCCCCGTTGGATTGAGGGCGAAACGCGACAGGCTGCCCTGCTTCCTCGCTGAAAGGCTTTTATGCTAACTACGCTGTTGTCATTTCTCGTCTGCTCAGGACTGGTATCGCTGGGGACATGGTATTTAACCCGAAAAGATACGCACACGGGTTCATCTGGATATTTTCTTGCTGGGCGCTCGTTGGGTGCAGTTTACATCTGCGGCTCACTCTTACTCACGAATCTTTCAACCGAACAATTAGTTGGCCTCAATGGCGCTGCGTATACCGATGGCCTGAGCGTGATGGCTTGGGAAGTGCTCTCCGTGGTGTCGTTAGTTTTGATGGCGTTATATTTTCTCCCTAAATTTCTCCGTAGCGGAATCGCTACCCTCCCTCAATTTTTAGAATTACGTTTTGGCCATTCGACGCAGGTGATCTGTAATTTAATTTTCCTCGTCGCTTATGCCGTCATTTTATTGCCGATCGTGTTGTATACCGGAGCCACGGGCATTAATGGTATTATTGATATCACCGGCTTATTAAACATTTCCGATACCGCTGCACTGTGGTTGATGGTGTGGTTGGTTGGTATTATGGGATCCCTTTACGCCATTTCAGGCGGTCTGCGCACGGTCGCCATCTCTGACACCATGAATGGTATCTTATTACTATCTGGGGGCTTTATGATCGTTTGTTATGGTTTAATCGCTGCCGGAAAAGGCGAGGGCATGCTCGCTGGATTACAAGCGGTAACCTCCAGCCAACCCACACATTTTAATTCCATTGGCGGCCCCAAACAATCGGTGCCATTTTATAGCTTATTCACTGGCGTGTTCCTGTTATGTACCTTTTATTGGTGCACCAACCAGCAAATTATTCAGCGTACATTTGCGGCGAAGAACTTAGCCGAAGGACAGAAAGGCGTTTTATTAACTGGCTTTATGAAATTACTTGGACCCTTTTATTTAGTGCTTCCCGGCATCATCGCTTTTCACCTGTACGCCGATCAAGGACTTAAACCGGATCAAGCATATGGCCATTTAGTGCGCAATGTGCTGCCTGCACCATTAACTGGATTTTTCC
>SYDV01000465.1 GCA_005801395.1 Planctomycetia bacterium
CCCACCGCGCGCAGGCGTCAAGGGTGACGGACGAACAACGCAGCGATCTACCCATTCCTATCATTAAAACCACCCAAGTACGGATTTCGCTTGAGTAGCACAGTTGATCGTCGTGTTGCTGACCAAATTCCACAAGATGTGGTCGGCGCTGGATTCTCAAGCTCGGTCTCGCCGTTATTGATGGAAAAGTATTTAATCGTGGCGGATACCGTTTTAGATCAAGTGATCTTTCCGGATCGGCTGAGTCAAACGTGGCGAGCAGGGCAACTGGATGCGGTTATTGGTGGAGCAAAAGATCCAGGTAAGCCGGATGGGAATGAGCGTCGTTTGACGGGGCCAGGCGAACTATTTGTGCCATTTACGGCTCCGGTTAATGGCACGTACACTTTTCGGTTTGAGACGGCAGCAGAGAAAGTCGCAAGTAAGGAAAGTGCTTTATTAGCCGTGCGTATAAATGGACAGGTGATCGATCAGATCAAAGTCACCGCATCGCCGAAAACGCCTGGGACGTCCATTATCACCTGTAAATTATCTGCTGGCAAGGTTACCCTCTCTTTGTTAATGGCGAACCCATCTTTTACGATCAATGTATTAGAAGATGCAAAAGCGTCACCGGAAAAAAAAGGAGAAGGAAAGGCCAAGACCAAAACAGAAACGCATTTTCGTACGGTCATCATTCATTCGTGTGAGGTGCTTGGCCCACCAGCTGCTCGACCAACCGAGATGCAACAGCAACTGTTTATTGCCATGCCGAGTAAAGAATTATCAAAACGAGATGCCGCACAGAAAATTGCAGAGACTTTTGCGCGGCGCGCCTACCGACGTCCACCAACCGCTGAGGAGATGGAATTACTGCTGAAAATATTCACCTTAGCAGATTCTCAGGATGAGATGTTTTCGGAATCAATTCGTCTGATGTTGAAAGCGGTGTTGGTGTCCCCAGGATTTCTTTATCTCACCTCTGATCGCGATTCATCAAAAGATAAAAATGGCGATATTATAGCGCTCGGTGATCATCAAATTGCTTCGCGATTATCGTATTTATTCTGGTCTACGATGCCTGATGCTGAGTTATCAGCGTTAGCTGATGCGGGGCGTTTACGTGACCCAAGTGTCATTGCTGCTCAAGTGCACCGGCTCATTCTGGATCCGCGATCACGGGCATTATTTAATGGATTTGGTGCCGCTTGGCTGGGCATGGATAACATCAACGAGCTTGCCGTTGACGAGAAGAAATTTCCTCAAATGACCAAAGAATTGCGTTCGGCCATGTATGAAGAAGTCGCCATGCTGTTTGACATCATTCTGCGAGAAAATCGCAGTGTTGTTGATTTCATTACCAGTGATTTCACTTTCATGAATAATACATTGGCTAAAATTTATGGTTTAGAGGACAGTGTAAAAGGTTCGCAGATGAGCCGAGTTGAACTGCAAGATTCCAATCGTGGTGGTATTTTAACCTTGCCTGGAATATTGGCGGTGACCTCGCTGCCAAATCGTACCAGCCCAGTTAAACGCGGCGTTTGGGTGTTGGAACAAGTACTTGGTCAAGAACAACCGACTCCGCCAGCCGATGTTCCGGCTTTAGAACAACAAGATGTGCCAGCGATGAGTGGACTAAATTTGCGTCAGCGCACCGAACGTCATCGTGAAGATCCGGCGTGTACGTCGTGCCATCAAAGTATCGATCCGATTGGCTTCGGGCTTGAAAATTTCGATGTTATTGGTCGATGGCGGAATCGTGATGATACTGGTGCGCCAGTCGACGCGACCGGTGAATTACCTGGGAATAAACGCTTTAGCACACCTGCGAATCTCAAAAATATTGTTGCCATGCGTAAAGACGATTTTGTTCGTGGACTCGTGCGCAAAATATTGTCTTATACACTTTGTCGAACGCTGTATGGCTATGACGAAGTGGTGGTCGATCAGATTACCGAAGCTGTTATTAAAGATGGCTATCGTTTTGAAACGTTGTGGGTGCAAGTCGCCACTAGTTATCCATTTCTTAATCGCCGCATTAGCCGTTAATCAAGAAAGAATACTTTATGCGTAAATCATGGAAAATCGACCGTCGTACTTGCCTCAAAGGGCTTGGTGTCGCCTTGGCGCTACCGCTGCTAGAGACCATGGGTTGGGCTGAAACGCCAAAATCCGGAGCAGCTCGGTTGCCTGTGCGCTTAGGATTTATGTACATGCCTTGTGGCGTGAATCAGAAAACGTTTTGGCCGACCGACGCTAAAACGTATCCCCAGACATTGCCATCCAGTCTTGAACCGCTTCGTCCAGTTTTTTATCAATGTCTTTTAATTGACGGTATTGATAATGTGGAGCGAAAACCCTTTGAAGGAGCGGCTCATGCCATTGAATTGTCGACCTGGTTAACCGCGACCAAACCGAATGCAGATAAACGGGACACGGTCGATATTGCTACCTCGGCGGATCAGATTGCGGCACAACATTTGGGTTTGTATACGGTACTGCCGTCACTGGAACTCGGTATCAAGAAAAATGAAGCCACCGGAATTGGTCAAGAAGGGCTCAATCGGCGTTATTACACCACGGGGAATTTTCGCACGCCAACACAACCGTTGCCGGTTGAGATCAGTCCTGCTGAAGTCTACAAACGCTTATTTGCATCCCGTCAATCAACCCCGCAGAAAAAAGGTGGACCAGCAATTGATGCGGGTAAATTTGCTAATGCCACTGCTAACGAAAATGAATCGTCACTCGATCGTAGTATGCTTGATTTGATTCGCGAAAGCGCGGGATCTCTGCGTAATCGCGTGAGCCTTGATGATCAGCGTCAGTTAGATGATTACCTGGACAGCGTCCGTTCTTTGGAAAAACGAGTGGGAGCTATCGAACGACAACAAGCTGCCGCCAGTTTAGAAAATGCAGCGGTAATAAGTGGTAAAAATGCTGCGATCGTTCGTTCACCGCCGTTGGAAGTAAAAATTCCAAGTGGTGATATTAAGTGGAGTGACCATGTCAAAGTCATGGGTGATTTATTGATTCTGGCTTTTCAAACAGATTTGACGCGAGTTGGCACCCTGATCACGTCGATGAATCATGGAATCAATTATCCTGAAAAAAGCAGTTGCCCGCCTCGTCTAGTCGCATTCGACTGGA
>SYDV01000466.1 GCA_005801395.1 Planctomycetia bacterium
AGTTGGTTAATTCTTCCTCGGTATTGTAAACGAGCCGTTCTCCGGCGATGGAATTAATCGCGTACAAACAATCGAGACGGAAGCGGCCTTTTTCCTTCGCATAACGTTTAATTAAAGGCGCTAGGCTTTTTGCCGACGGAATGCGGCCTAAAGAATCTAAAACATGGACCAATACTGGCCATTCACATTTCCCCATCGCTTCTAATAATGATGAAACGCCATCGTCGCTTCGCACCCGTCCGATGGCAATGGCTGCGGCAACTTGCGTACGAATATCCTTTTCTTTAGTTAAGGCCGAGTGAAGTTCTTTAAGATACGGAGCGCCTGCTTCTCCCATTAACCCAATCGCCTCGGCGGCACTAGCTGCGCTAGG
The DNA here is from genome assembly GCA_005801395.1 of Planctomycetia bacterium. The sequence goes on from SYDV01000466.1 coordinate 374, forward strand.
CACCAAGGTTTGGCAACGCGTCATAAAACCACTATCGCGTTCAAATGCTTCACCACGACAAGAGCCAGTAAAAGTTCCATTCACCGTTTTTTCATTTACCTGTTGTTTGGTCCGAACAGCGTACAGTAATTTTAACCCCATGATGCCACCTGAACGTGAACGCAACGCATTAATAGCTTGCATGTGAGCCACATCAGCGGTGTAGGCAGCAGCAATTAATCCATATTCTACTAGAGTCTCATCCTTATCCTTCAACAATTCACCAATTTGCGTGGAGAATTCATAGGCCTGAGAAATATCTAACTTTGAAGCACTTTTTCCTCCTCCTTTCTTTTTCTTTTCGTCAGGTTCAGGGATTTTAGGCATTTCACCGGCTTGACTAAATCGTTCATGAAAGACGTATTCCACCACTGCCATCGCTGCTAACGATGCTGCTCCGAGTTCGCGTGTGGCTGAATTGGTGAGCATAGCCTTTATATGCTCAGTGCGTTTGGACGACGTTGCAATCATACCAGCTACTTCTGACAATTTTAAATATTTACTTTTCGCCATCGTTTTAGCGAGAACAGGTACGGCTTCAGCCGGACCGCCTATATTCATTAACTGCGCGACCCCTGCTAACTGATCTAATTCATAACTACCACCCAACATCGGTTGTATTTGCTCAAGCGTTACTGTCTTTTCACCTTTGGGAAATTGATCGGCCAACACATCAGCAGCAGAAATAATGGAAGTACCTTGTGGCACCAGATAGGTAGTCAAACACAGACAGGCAACTAGCAAGTTAGATTTTGTCATCGTCGCTCCGGAAATTATAGATTACTAAGAGTAACTAAACCTACTGATGATCTGGTTCACTTACGATAAACACACGCTAGATTTTCTTCGCTATTTCGCCAACCAGTGAGCAATCCTTGCGAGGCGGCTTCATTATGTTGCTTTTTTAAAAACATGTCTGATGGATTTCACTACATTTTATTCCGTCCGTGTAATTTATTTATTTCAACGGCGAAATCTTTGACGCTGTTTTAAAACTCCCGCGAAGACCGACACAGTCGAAGTGCACGAGTTACAAAATTGCTTCTAAGGCCTCTCGTTGATTCAGGCGTCCATCTAAATTCATGCGAGAAAATGACAAAGGTCTGGATTCCAATAAGGTCTCCCCAACTGCGAAAGCGCTTTCTTCGCTCTCGCGACGCTAACCTCATATCAACCAAGCGTGCCACAATTTCAGCACCCCTTAATCAACTCAACATCACCTCATGAATGACTTGGGAAGGGTTACCCAATGTGGTTGCGACATGCCGTCAACTCTGCCATCCATGATTCCAAATGTCTCTTTCATCCACCACGAATGACCTCGCATTGGGCAATAACAGGGCAATTCCTGACAAATTTGCTGCTTTTGTCGCCAATTTTAACTTGTCATTGAGCCGCTTCTGGCTGCCGCGCCATGACTTGTCGAATCCACCGGAGTCCCAAACTCGTCAGCACAGAGACTGACCATGCCCGCATTCATCATGACTCCTCCGCCTGGAACCCGACTAGTTGGGTTCATCGGTGATCGCGTTCGCATAAGCCTACGTGTTGATGGTCAGCTACCATCAGGCTGGCGCGCGCTGGTGCGCACCAACTTGGGACGGGCGCACAGCGAACGTGCCACCGTGGTCGCTACTCATGGACAGGGTCATACCTTTGGCGGCGCTTCGTGGCGCGACATCCCGATGGAGCAGCAAGGCGATGAATGGGTATTGGAACTAACCCTTAACCGAGTGGGTTTTTTTCACGTCAAGCCGTATGCCTTAGATACACAACGTAAACAACAATGGCCTGATGGCGATGATATCGGACTGAGCATTCACCCCAATGCACAACGCACCAATAATACCATCTATTGCGCGTTCGTACGGGCGTTTGGCGACAGCAAGCATCATAGCACCACCCGAAATGGCATGTTGGAAGAGCAATTCGCCGCATTTGATCGGCATGGATACACCCTGATTCCACCATCGGGCACCTTACGCGATTTGACGGCGCAAATCCCCCACATCGTTGATCAACTTGGCTGTCATATTATTCATTTATTACCGATTTGTCGTACTCCAACGACCTATGCGCGCATGGGACGTTTCGGCAGCCCGTATGCCGCAACCGATTTAACCGCGATTGATCCTGCATTAGTCGTATTTGACCAACGCACGACTGCCGTCGATCAATTTCGTGAACTCACTTATGCTGCGCATTTAAAAGGCGCCCAAGTCTTTATTGATCTAGCCATTAATCACACCGGTTGGGGTTCTCGTTTGTTGGACGAACATCCGGAATGGTTTATGCGTAATGCCGATGGCACCTTTAAATCCCCAGGCGCATGGGGCGTCACCTGGGGCGACTTAGTTGAACTAGAACACCAACATAATTTCGGCTTATGGGATTCCTGCGCGGATGCCTTTCTTGAATGGTGTCGACGCGGAGTCGACGGTTTTCGCTGTGATGCTGGCTACATGGTTCCCAAGCAAGCCTGGCAATTTATTACCGCACGCGTGCGCATGGAATTTCCCGATGTCATATTTTTACTCGAAGGTCTTGGCGGTGCCTGGTCTGCAACCGAATCGTTACTAACTGAAGGTGGCATGCAGTGGGCCTACAGCGAATTGTTCCAAAATTATTCCGGACGCGAGGTTGCTCATTACCTCGACCATAGTCATTACCAATCACGGCGCGTCGGTGTTTTAGTCCATTACAGTGAAACCCACGATAACGAACGCCTCGCCAAAGGTGGACGTTTGTGGTCTTTGATGCGTAACCATTTATCCGCATTAACCAGTTCCTGCGGAGCTTTTGGCTTCACCTGTGGCGTTGAATGGTTGGCAACGGAAAAAGTTAACGTACATGAAAGTCGCGGACTCAATTGGGGACACAAAGATAATATTGTCCCAGAACTGAGCCTGCTCACCAGTCTCGTTAGTGACCATCCGTGTTTCTTTGATGGAGCGCAATTAACCCGCTGGTCGACGGATGATGCCCCGGTGTACGTCCTTCACCGAAACAGTTTTGAGGGTAAAGATCAGGTCATTGTGCTGGTAAATACGGATGCTGGTCGCGCGCAACAAGCGCGCCTTCCCACCTCCGCATTTAGTTTGGCTGGCTCTCCAACGATTAATTTATTAGCCGCGAAAACGGCGAGTGATCCTATTCGCTATCGCATTGATGGTGATAGCGTAATCATTGATTTAACTCCTGGCCAAAGTTTATGTTTGAGCACCAGTTTCGAAGCAAAAGGTCTGGCTGGAAATGCCTACCGCGATAGCCGTGCGCGTGCCGCGTGGGCTATCTGGGTATTAGGTTATATCATAGATGTCGAACATATCGGCCCACATGATTGGCGCGATTTATCTGACTTAGTTTATCATCATCCCGCCGCCTTTGCGGGCTGTCTTAATCGCCTAGATGCAGTGCTCGCACAACGTGATTTGATGGCCGCTTTACGTGGTGTAATTCAATCATTTGGTCCGCCGCAGGCGGCAACTTGGAACGTTCGTGATGCCCAGCGCGTCATGCCGGTAGCGCATCATTACGCGCTCATCATTCGCGATACCGTACCGTTCAGCATTTCGGTCAAATCAACTGATAGCGCAACGATATTAACCAACCGCGCCGTGCCCGTGGTCGATGGATTTGTTGCCTGTATTCCACGTCCACCAGCCGTTGGTCATGCTCGTTTAGTCCTTCAACGCTATACCGATGAAGGTCGCCAAATCGTTGGACCATTATTATTTTTACCCAGCCAACCATTACCACCGACGAAATTACCAAACGATGGCGTCGCTTTACTCACCAACGGTCTTGGCGGCATGGCTCGCTTACAAGTCGATTTTGGTTCAATCGCGTCTAAGTATGACTGTCTTTTAGCTGCAAACCTGCATCCGCACGTGCCCAGTGACCGTCACGTCTTGATTAAGCGTTTACGTTTATGGGTGAATGCCGATGGTTTTATATCACCGTTAAACAGTGGTAACTTACAATCATTTCACCAAGGTGCGCCTTCGAACTGGACATTTGTCGCCAATGCTGGTGATAATCGCACAGTGACCTTACGACTAGATATTGATTTATTAGATGGCCGCAACACCGGGGTCATTCGCATAAGCCGGCCTGCAGGAAAAACCCTTAGTGGACGTGATTTACCGGATGAATGCGATGTTCGGGTAACCGCTCGATTTGATTTAGAAGATCGCTCATTTCATAGTGAAACAAAACGATCTGATGGTGGTAATGAACATTTCACGAAACATACATCACGCTTAGCGCAAGGCATTGGGTTCAGTTTCGCACCCGCACCCGACCGACGTCTACGCGTCTCTGCCAGCGATGGAGTTTATCACTCGCAAAACGAATGGTCAGAAAACATCCCGCACCCCATCGAAGCAAATCGAGGCCACACGCCCACCGGCGATGCCTGGAGTCCTGGGTGGTTTGATTTACCACTCATTCGTGGGCAGCATATTAATCTCGTTGCTTGTGCCGATGCTGACGAACCTAGCGATCTCCAGGTCACCAATTTTATTTCCGCTCGCCATGCGTTCATAAAAAATTGCGAACAACAAGCCGGCCTCGCGACCAATGATCTACTAGGACAGACTTTAGTCCGCGCCGTGTCAGCCTATGTCGTGCGCCGCGATGATTTAAAAACGGTTATCGCTGGTTATCCCTGGTTTCTCGATTGGGGCCGCGATTCGCTGATTTGTGCTCGTGGCATGATTGCCGCAGGCATGATTGATGCCGTTCGTGAATTATTAATTTCCTTTGGTCGCTTTGAACAACATGGCACCCTGCCGAATTGTATTCATGGTGACGATGCGAGTAATCGTGAAACCAGCGATGCTCCTTTGTGGTACGGCGTCGTCTGCGAAGAATTAGCCGCCGTCGTTGGACCGTCATTATATCAACAACGTGTTGATCAAAATGGACGCACGATTGCTGACGTTTTACTCGGAATAGCGCGTGGTTATTTAGGTGGAACGCCAACCGGCATTCGCGTCGATACCGAGTCCGGCTTAGTCTATAGTCCAGCGCATTTTACCTGGATGGACACCAATCATCCTGCTGGCACGCCACGCGAAGGATATCCAATCGAAATCCAAGTGTTATGGATTCGCTTACTGCGATTAGTTGATTCACTGCAATTAGCCACGGTTAATCAACCGTGGTCAGCCATTGCTGATCTCGCACAAAAACAACTCGATGAACGCTTTTGGATCGAAGATCGTGGATATTACGCCGACTTATTAATTGCGAGCGCCGGCCAATCCGCGAAAGCCGCCATTCGTGATAACGCGCTGCGCTCAAATCAGGTCCTCGCCGTTGCGCTTGGCCTCATTACTGGTGATCGCGCTCGCCGCACCATCGTTGCCACTGCACGCTACTTATTTGTGCCTGGCGCATTACGTTCACTCGCCGCCCTGCCAATTGATCCGCCATTACCCGTCTTGGATCACCAAGGGAAATTACTCAATGATCCAGTAAATCCGTATTGGGGTCGCTATGAAGGCGATGAAGATACGCGCAGAAAACCCGCCTACCACAACGGCACTGCCTGGACCTGGACCTTCCCAGGCGCCTGTGAAGCCGTTGCCCGCGCCTGGGATTTCGACCCTTCGGCCATCGAAACAGCCCGAGCCTACCTTGCCTCTATCGACTATTTAATTAATTCCGGCTGCCACGGCCATTTACCAGAAATTCTCGATGGCGACGCGCCACACACCCAACGCGGCTGCGATGCCCAGGCCTGGGGCGCGACCGAAGCATTGCGGGTGTGGAAATTATTGATGAAAGCGAAGGCAAAAACCTGAACGAGATATTATTATCTAAAGCATCTAATTTTCCCACGCCTATCGTACCGATTCATTGTAAATGTCCGGTGGATGCCCTTAACAGCATGTCCCAGGGCGTTCCGCCCTTAGAAGCTGTCTGGAAAGTCGAAAAATAGCCTCTGTTAACTATTTCACGTGGTGTTAATATGGCCTATATGCCATACCGAATGCCACTTGGAGCCGGATTTCTCCGCTCTTTCCTCAACCTCATCGTCGCTTAGGTCGTCCACGTGAGCATTCGACAGAGTCATTATTTCAAGCGGTACTATATGTTTTGGTAACGGGATGTCAGTGGCGCGCATTACCAGCAGAATTCCCGCCATGGAAGACGGTTTATTGGCATTGGTCACGTTGGGTAAAATTTGGTGTTGTTACACGAGTTCTTCATCGCTTAATCCGACTTGAACGTTTACGAGTTAGCCGCGCATTATCGCCAACAGCACTGATTATTGACAGTCAAAGCGTCAAGGCATCGAGTAGCGCCACGAGCGGCGTCGGCTATGACGCAGGCAAGAAAATACGCGGAAGAAAACGGCATTTACTCGTAGATTCACAGGGAAATATCCATGATGTCGTGGTTCATGCCGCGAATATTCAAGATCGTGACGGAGCGAAATTGGTATTGAAACAATTAAGCCACAAGTGGAAATCGGTACGGATGATTTGGGCAGATGGAGGCTATCGAGGTAAATTATTGACCTGGGTGCGCAGCTTACGAAATCGAGGGCGCGTTACCCTAAAAATAGTAGAGAAGAACCCTCAGCAGAACGGCTTTGCCGTATTGCCGAGACGATGGGTTATCGAACGCACCAATTCCTGGCTCGTCGCGTGTCGACGATTAGCTCGAGAATACGAACGAAACTCCCAAATGTGCGAAGCTTTTGTGCGTTTGGCGATGATCAGGCTATTACTTAGAAGAGGACAGGGATGAGTTTCCAGACAGCTTCTTAGGGAATACACAGGGGTGCACCGTTGGCACTCGGAAAATCATTTTGGCTATGGTGTAACAGAAAGCTGCTTGATTATTTTCTCGTGCGCTCGCCCTTCCTGTAACCGCCTACTTTTTAAGAAGCATTTGTTCCGCATGCTCTGAAAGAATAGGGTTGCCACTCTTTTGGGCCTCTTTCCAAATCGGAGTATACATTTCTTCCCATCCAGGGCTTCCGCCATTAATGCCTGGAATAACAAGGAAATAGATCGGGTCAGACACCTTCTTTGGTACGACTTTCATATTTGCTAGTAATAATTTTGTAATCGTGGGATGGCGCAGGCAGAAAAGGTAATGCAAATGATGACTGACGTCGGTTTCGTTTTCTGCAAAGGCGTTTGTTATCATATCTTCGAGTACATCGCTATGTTCCAGCGCTGCTTCAGTGGTTTCTGGTTCTAACTTAAGTCTTCGATATAATTCACGACTGGCGTCTCGGATGCGTTCAAATTTAGTTTTATATCCCCTCACTTCATCATCTGTCACAAACAGATTTCTGATAATTGCAGTTAAAGGAAGCGTTGTGCGTGTGAGTCGAATGGTAGTCGTATTAATTGATATTTCATTACCCTGTACATTGATGACCCAAACCAACTCAGGTATGTGTTGACGAATCTGCAATAATATATTCCGCAAGGTGAGTTCTGGATTTGCCCTTATGACAGGAAGGACATCACGCTGTGCGGTTCCCCAGCGATAGTATGGCGCGCGTTTGGGAAAAGGTGTAATCCTAACGGATTTAATTGGGCTATTTTGCCGAGCCAGTA
>SYDV01000467.1 GCA_005801395.1 Planctomycetia bacterium
CGCCGTGCTATTTCCGCAGGTTAATTCCTGCGGCCCCATTGAAGCCCTGCGTTGCCGAGGGCGGACAATGCGGCCAATTTTGATTTCCGCAGGTTAATTCCTGCGGCCCCATTGAAGCTTTTTTTGCCCTGAGAAATCGTGAGCACGTCACCGGATTTCCTTAGGTTAATTCCTGTGAACTCATCAAAGTCGGCGGCGGCGCCCCAGCCCCAGCCGATGCTGGTGGCATTCAGTTAAAATAAAATATTAGGGTTATTGGTGATAAGAAACGAGGTCGGGCTTTTGCTCGGCCTCTTTTTTTTGGGAGAAATGATACCAATTCCGGGCCAACAATGCCTTAATCAAAAGAAGATGAACATGGAGGACCGGAGCACCGGAGGGGCTTGCAATACAGAGGCGAGGGGGAAATTCTAGAAATTTTCCCGATTTCCCTCCCTCTTCCTCCGGTTCTCCGGTCCTCCATGTTCATGCATTCATCCGGCATAATTGATCCGAAATTGGTATGAAAGAGAAGTTTTCATCCCACGGTGTCATTCGCCCCAATCACATCTCCCGATTTTTTGATGCTGAACCAATGACCGAGGTGGTGAAAAAAAATCCACATCCAGACTTTCGACCGGTGGTGTAAATCTTGACGGACTCGGTACGAATGCTCCGGCTGATGTTAGAGGCCAGATGTCGACGGTCCTGCAGAATGCCGATTTGGATCGGTTGGACGATTGGCGCTGGGTAAGCCTTTAGGCGATTAGCACAATAAAGGCGGGATATGAGCAGCTAAATCAACTGAGTGGTAGTTGTAGAAGATGGGACCACCTGTGGAGAAGGTAGTCACGTTGATGGTTAGCGACCACGAACAGCGACTTCGGGCTAGGGCCACGACCAGGATTCGGCAGTAATTGGGCCCCAATAGAGTCACCAATCGTTGTATTGAGTTCTGCGTGAACCGCTGTTAGAAATTAATGATCAGCTCGCACTAAGTCGTCGATAGTTATTTATCAGGTTTTATAGTAAGCTAGTTCATGACTAGTGACTAAATGACCCGGTATTAATCGTGATTGGCTTTCCCTGTCGGATTGATGCAGAAAGGCGTAACGCTTGCTTGACGTCATCTTATTTCAACGTGCAGCGTCGGGTCATTATGATGCTTTAGTTGCTTTGATAGCTGCGGCCGGTCCATCACTGCGTTTGGCGATCGCGGCTCATAGTCCAAAAATTTCAGTAATCCCAGAATTAGAGCGAGCCGTTTGGTCGGTTATTCGCCAACAGTTACCCATGCGCGATGAACAGGTGTTGCCTGAAGAATGGTTAGCACGTTTGATGACGGGGCCGATTCGACTTCATTTACAAACGGCAGATCAGCAAGCGATTACCGCTATCGATATGTTGTCACATCAGGTCGTGCAAGATTGTTTGTCGGCGATTGATCGTCGCCAAGAGAGTGGCGTAAGTGAATTAGCACAGCGCGTTGCTAATTTAGATGCCCCGACGCGTCATTTAATTGAGCGTCGTTATCGTGATCGTCAGAGTTTGATCACGTTGGCAGGTGGGCATGCTGGAGGTTTGTCTGCCGTAGCAAAAGCACTGTCATTAGCGCGGGCCCATTGTGATTGGCGAGGTATTGCGCGAACGAGTGAAAATAATGAAGGTATGATGCCTGCGTTGTTAGAAGAATGGCTGTCTGATACCATTGATCGCGAATCGCGTGCGCTTTTAGTGAATACGTTGGGACGCGACTTAGATCGTGCTTCACAAGTGTTACGACAAATACGCGTGCATATCGCTTTGGATACGTTGTATCGACCATTTACCGCAAGTGACGCCCAAAGTTTAGCTGGCGTAGCGACTGATGCGATTGCTGATCGTGTAGTTATTGGTGCAGCGCCAGCCAGTTTGGTGCCATCTCGCGCGCCGGGAAAAGTACTACGCACATCAGGTCGTTCACCGGCAGTGACCGTACGCAGTGATGAAGGAACCTTATCGCGTTCGTCACCGATGCCTTGGATTATTTCGGGCGTGTTAGTGTTAGGTGGCATTATTGGATTAATTGCGCTGTCATTAAATCGCGGTCCAACATCAGCGCAGATACATTCATTGTCGTCGAATTCATCTGCGGTGACGGCTCCAGTAGCGATGGTGTCAAACGATAAATCATCAAGTTCAAAGACGTCTTCGTCAAATAAACCAGTTGAGCCGGCAGCGTCTGAATTTCGTGTGTCGATGCTGAATCCGTCAACTGGTTCATTAATCTATGCTAAACAGACGCTGACCTTGCGTGCGATGTTGTCACGCAATGACGGTATTGAACGCGTGGAATTTTTGCAGGGCGATCAGATTATTGGAACGGCGACGACGTTACCTTGGGCCTATGGACGACTCAGCTAGGGCAGCATGTGTTGATGGCGCGTGCGGTCAGCGCAAAAGGTGTGTCCACGATGTCGCAGTCGGAAACCGTGATGGTGGTACCGGCGTTTGGAAGTGGGTCGATAACCAGAGAATGGTGGACGGGCATTCAAGGAGATGTTATCGCCAGTGCCGCGAGTTTTACTGATTGGCCCACAACGCCGCATGGGCGAGACAGTCAAACCTCATTCAGCGCGCCAAGGGATTGGGGTGATTTTTATATCCAACATATTCGTGGGTATGTGGTTCCTCCTATCGATGGTAACTATATCTTTTGGTTAGACTCGGACGACGAAGGAGAATTGTGGTTGTCGACCAATGATTCACCGCTGCAAGTGCAACGAATCGCGCATGACCCATGGAATGCCAGTCCCGTGCGAGAAATTACAGAAAATGGAGTGACGCGTTCAGTTAAACAATCGGTTGCCATCGCCCTGCGGGCAAATCAGCGTTATTATATTGAAGCACGTCAAAAAGAAGGTGTTGGCGAAGATTTTATCAAGGTTGGCTGGCAATTACCGAGTGGAGAAATAGAGCGCCCAATTTCAGGTTCCCACTTATCACCGATAAAGGGAGACGAACCACTCGCCGCGATTCCACGGCCCGCTCCAGCAACTCCCGCACCTACGCCGGCGGGAATAATATCTGTTGGCCCTGTAGGAGATGTTGTCTTATTGTGGAATGGTGAAGCTGCTGCTGGAGGTGGTTCGTATAAAGGTAATGGAAGTGAACGATTAGAAGTCATCGGCGATGCAGGACGTTCAGGCAATGGCATTCGATTTACAGCAAGCGGTCAACCTTATGCATACTATGGTTGGAATTGGTTTTCATGGACACCCGCTCATGCGGGATCGAATATCAGTGGATGTGCCGCTTTTGTTTTTTCTGTTCGTATCACTGGTGCAGCGCGTCCGACGCGAATGTCGGTTCACCTGGTTTGTTCTCCTGGAGAGAAACAAGGATTTACGCAGAAGGTGGATCTCCTTCCGTTGGTGCCAACGTTGATGAATGGCGAATGGCATCGCGTAGAAGTTCCAATCGCTTTGTTGGTGCCAGCAGGACATGAATTTAATTTAGACAAAACATGGGGTGCGACGTTTGAATTATATCGAGATGGTGGCGATCTGCAGGTTATCGCTGATTTTGATGATTTGGTGGCGGTGAAACAATTATCTGGCCCGAGTATCCCAACTTTACCCGTTGTGCCAGTGGAACCAACCTGGCGCGTAGTTCGGGCAATTAATTTAGGCGGAGAAGCGCTTGAAATCGCGGGCCAAAAATGGACTGGTCATCGTCAAGCAGAAATTGATGGTGCCACGCCGGTTAATTCTGTGCAGCTTGGTCC
>SYDV01000468.1 GCA_005801395.1 Planctomycetia bacterium
CATCATCCCAAGGGCCCCCCCCATGGACAAGGAACCTGTATCTCCCATAAACACCTCGGCTGGCGCGCAATTGAACCACAAAAATCCGAGACAAGCACCAGCCATTGCGGCACAGAAAATGGCGACTTCTTGGCCACCAGAAATATATAATACTTTTAAATAGTCCGCGGTATCCACGCGACTCGTTAGATAAGCGATGACCATAAATGCCAATGCCGCAATTAACATGGTGCCACCTGCTAAACCATCCATACCATCAGTAAAATTCACTCCATTAGCACAAGCGCTAGTAACGAAAATTACCCACAGCACCGTCCATAGACCTAAATTCAATGCATATTCGACGGGAACAAACGGAAATGAGAGATGATGAACACCTAATCGCACAATGAAACTGTCGTCACCCAACGATTTTTTATACCAATCAACGGGGAAATCAGCTGGGTGATTTGCGCCAGTTAATAGCTGTTCGGCAATATTTTGATTAATGAGGTACAAGCCCAATCCACAAATCCCCGCCGCGCTCAATTGAATACCCAATTTAACAAAGAGCGGCGTGCCTTTGGCACCTTTAAAAATTTTCGTGCGATCATCCAGATAACCGACATAAGCAAACGACAATAATCCAAAAATCAGCAACCACGTGCGCATACTGGTGGGATCGCACCATAATATGGCGGTTAAACAAATTACCCCAACTAATCCCAGGCCACCCATCGTTGGGGTGCCTTTTTTTCCTTCGCGCATGGCATCAACTACGACTGCGCCATCACCTTTGGCGCCGGTTTCACCAAATTTTTTCAGTTTAAGCCAGCGAATCAAACGCGGCATCACCAGCATCATTAATATAAATGCCGTAAAGGCTGCGCCCACAGCGCGCGTCGACACATATTCGAACAGGCGCAATGGGCCCCATTCCAAGCCAAATGTTGCCAAGAATTCTTGCAGCAATGTCATCATGCGGCACCGCCTTCGAGCAAAACCCGCACCAGCGTTTCTAAACCGGCTGAACGACTTGCTTTAAATAATACTGTCTGTGGAGCGACGGATAATTGTTCCGTTACTAAAATACTCGCGGCGGCGCGTTCATCGGCGTGTCGATAGGATGGTCCTTGTGCGGCAACATATCCTTCACCAATTAATCGCGCATTGGCACCCACGGTTATGAGCGCCACCCCTAACCGAGCTGCTAAAACACCCAAATCACGATGCGCCTGATGAGTAGCAGTGCCTAATTCACCCATGGCACCGAGCACAGCCAAACGATTTCCTGGGTAACTTGCTAATACTGCCAAACCGCTCGCCATACTCGCAGGATTGGCATTATACGTGTCATCAAGCAATAAATGAGCACCCACACGACGTGGCACTAAACGGCCATTCACTGGTACAGCTTTACGTAATCCTGCTAGTGCTGCTGATGGAGCAACTCCCGCTGCCACTGCCGCATGGAATGCGAGTGTGGCATTTGCTAGATTATGCTGACCCAATAAACTAATTGGTGCGTTACCGGCATCCGTATGTAAAATTATTCCATCAGCCTTCACTTCACCACGTACGTTAATTTTAGTGGTCAACGTGCTATCGCCTCCCACTTCAATTAAAGTCCGTCCGCGTGCCGCCGTCGTGATAATATCGTGTAAAATTGTACTGCTCGTGCCGTGGGACTGTGCATGTTCTGCTAGTCCGGTCATGCCAATAAATGCCGGCGCCTTTTCTGGCAATGCTGGGAATAATTCACATTCTGCTGTGGTTACTCCGATCAAATCGCCAAAGCCTTCGAGATGTTCTGGTCCAATTGAAACCACCACACCTATTTGTGGCTGAGCGATAGCCGCTAAATCAGCCACTTCACCTGGGTGATTTGCGCCTAATTCAATGACCGCGTAACGCATTCCAGGTGGTGTTGACAAAATTGTTAATGGTACACCCAAATAATTATTCATATTACCACGCGTCGCATGTACGCGGTCGGGCGCATCTGCTTGGCAGGCGGCAGTAATTAATGATTTTGTCGTGGTTTTTCCATTTGCACCGCCTACGCCAATCCACGTACAGGATGCCGCATAGCGACGACGAAATTCTGTTGCTAGTGCGCCAAGCGCAGCGGTGACATCGTCAACTAATAAGACCGGAATCGGGAGCGACAACATACGATTAGCGAGAATAATAACCGCGCCATCGCCAATTGCGGTTTCGGCAAAATCATGGCCATCATGATGAGCGCCGACGATACAGGCAAATAAGCAATCCCTCGTAACAGCGCGACTATCAATAACCGCCCCGCAAAATGTCACCGTGCCCTGTGCGCCTATCCAGGTACCACCAGTAAGGCGTTCCGCGCTCTCCACATCTAAGGACAGGCATTGTGGCTTAGGCGCAACCTGCACCGCAAGGCGACCACTCATGGTAGACCACCTTCCAGGCTACGTACAAAAGCGCGATCATCCCACGGATGCGAAACTCCGGCGATGATTTGCTCTGTTTCGTGGCCTTTGCCAGCGACTACGACCACACCATCATTACCAGCCATCGCGCGCGCCATGCGAATGGCTGTCGCGCGATCTAATTCAATAACTAATGATCGACCAGCTTCTTGCGCCCGATTGCCTAGAGCGCCATAGGATGGAACGATTTCACCCAACCAACGTCCACTGGCGAGATCATCACCTTTGGCCACAAACGTTTTTGCGCCGTAGGGTAATCCCGCGATCACATCATCAACAATTTGTCGTGGATTTTCGCTACGACAATTATCGGTCGTCAACACGGCCTGATCAGCCTCCAAAGCCGCACATCCCATCGGTCCGCGTTTGGTACGATCACGATCACCACCACAACCAAAGACACACACTAAACGGCGATTGGGAAATTCGCGTCGCACCGCGCGCAACATGACCGCTAATTCTTCCGGCGTATGCGCGTAATCGACATAGGTTTCTGGGCGACGTGCTAATAATTCCAATCGTCCTGGCACCGCAGGCATATTGGATAAACGATTAAGCGCCGTAGATAATGGCACGCCTGCAGCGCCAGCTAAGAGTGCTCCCGCAGCTGCATTCCATGCGTTGAAATCTCCGGGCATGCGGGTTGGAACTGGGTAATCGACGGCTTTATGGCGTAAACGCCAAACGCTACCACTACGCACCAAGCGCGAATCACCACGTTTAATGCCCAGTAGTACGACCTGCGCCCCAACCGCAGTCGCAGCATGCGCAACTGTATGTGCACAGGCATCATCTGCATTAATTACACAAAGTGATCCAGGTTTTAACTGGCGAAATAATCGTAACTTGGCCGTCAAATACGCGCCGGTCGTGCGATGATAATCTAAATGATCATGGCCCAAGCCGGTGAAGACTAGACCATCAAACGATAATCCCGCTAAACGATGTTGATCACCAGCATGCGAGCTCAATTCCATAGCCACGCCGGAACAAGTGATCGGCAATTTGGTTAAGAAACTATGGATTTTCTCAGGTGGCGGCGTGGTCTGTGGATTCGGTTGTTCAGTGACCCCATCATGCCAGCCAATGGTGCCAATCCGCGCTGCGCCGGCACCAAGCGCCCACCAGGTGCAATGCGTAATCGTGGATTTCCCAGCGGTGCCGGTAACGCCTAGTAAAGGCAATGAAAATTGATCCACGCCATGCCAAGAAGCGCTCGCGCGAGAGAAACTCCAGCGAGCATGACTCGTCAATAACAGCGGAATGGCACTGCGCGAAATAACTTTCGGTTCGGCAATGACCATCGCCGCACCCTGCGACATCGCTTCATCCACGTGGGTCACCTGTTCGGCGGCAGACCCAATGGAAAAAAATGCCTGTCCTGGTTTTGCCAATCGGCTATCGCGTGAAATTCCCGCAACCTTTAGTTCGCCCGAATGTTGCCAAGACGAACTCAGTAACGATTGTCCCGCAAACAAGCGCGCCGCTGGTACGGTTGACATCGCGGGCATCATAAACGCCCCTTGGTCGCACGAATTGCCGTGGTGATTTTCTTATTCGTGGTCTTGGCGGGCTCTGGTTCGGGCAATTTTGGTACGCGCAAATATTCGAGTGATTGTTGTAATACTTGTTGCACCACTGGCGCGGCCACCAAAGAGCCAAAACCTCTGCCAATTGAAGGGTCATCGACCACCACGAGACATAATAATTCAGCACGCATATCAGGTTGGGCTGGTGCCCAGCACACGAAGCTGCCAATATTATGCGAACCACTATATTGGCCATTAATTACTTTTTCCGCCGTGCCTGTTTTACCTGCTGCGGTATAGCCATCGAGCGCCGAGCTTTTAGCAGTGCCTTCAGTCAAGGTCGTGGTCATTGCTTGTTGTAACGACGCAGCGATCTCTGGTGAAAAAATGCGACGTGATTCTAGCGCTGGCGGCAAAGGTAAATCCCGTTCGCGATCGTGCTCACCAATGACATACATTCGTTTAATCAATCGCGGCGGTAACCACATTCCTCCATTAGCCACGGCAGCATTTGCCATCGCCAATTGAATTGGCGTGCTCATAAATCCATGACCAATCGGTAAGGACATGCCTTCATTAATACGCGACCACTTATTACCGCGTGGCAATAAACCCGGTTCTTCGCCTGGGAGCGGAAACCCCGTCGATTTTCCAAAACCAAAACGTTGCATCCATTCCCGTATAATTTCGGGCTGCATACGCACACCCAATTTCGCCATGAGAATATTATCCGACAATGCGATACCTTCGGTCACGCTCAAAATACCGTGCCCACCGGTTTTCTCATGAATAGTCCGCGCGGATTTACCTTCGCGATAGGTCCATGCACCTTTTTCGCAATTAATACGTTCGTCAAATGTCGTCAGCCGATCCGTTATGGCCGCACCAACAAAAAGCGGCTTCATCGTCGAACCAGGTTCGTACGGGAACGTCAAAACATTATTACGCAATGCACTGGTTTGCAGTTTAGATAAATCAGTTGGATCAAATGTGGGATAACTAACCATAGCCAAAATTTCGCCCGTCGAAGGCCGAATAACAATACCGGCTGCTGATTGCGGTTTACATTTTTCAACCTGTTCCATCACGGCGCGCTCTAAAATGCGTTGGATCGGCGCATTAATGGTCAATTGAATATGTGCGCCACCTTGCGCTGGTTCGTTTAGTGCTTTGGTTAATGATGGTTTTCCTAAGGCATCAACGGTCACTATTTCTTTTCCTGGAGTACCAGCTAGGTCACCATTAAATACCTGCTCTAATCCAGCGCCGCCATTTCCGTCCCGTAATACAAAGCCTAAGGTATGCGCCGCAATCGCACCTTCTGGGTAACGACGAATAAATTCTCGACGAACGTATATGCCGGATAATTTAAGCGCTTTTATTTGTTCTGCTTGAAGATCCGTAATACCACGGGCCAAAGTTCGACCATTCCTTGGTAATTCAAATTCTTTGCGTAAATCGTCGCGAGGGACGGCTAGTATGCGCGATAGTTCAACCGTCGCCCGCAACCGATCATCCATGTAGACTGGATCAACGACGACATGCCAGGTGCCATCACTAATCGCTAAAGGAATACCATCCGTATCATAAATACCACCACGCGCGGCAGGAATAACCCAGGTGCGCGTTCGTTGTTTTTCACCCAATTCTGCCAGACGCTGCGATTCATCAATTTGTAACACCTGCAAGCGGTAAGCGACATACGAAAACAGCCCTGCGAACACCAGCATAGTAAAGCCGGTTCGCCAAGGATTGGGTGAAATAGGTACGTAATTATCTGCGACAGTCATTGACTCAGCGATTTCGATTAACAGCGGCGGTGACAACAGGAGGTTGAATAGCGATATTTAACGTGCGAACTAATTGCTCGAGCGCAGGGATACACGCTTCTTTATCATAGGTCACACGCAAGCGTTCTTGGGTATAAACCAATTCACTGCGTGTCTTAAAATCGGCACCACGTTGCTTCGCAACCGTAGCGGCTTCATTGCCAAGCAAGGCGATCTTCAACGAAATACCTAAGCAACAACTCACCCAACCCAGAGCGATGACGCCATGTAATGCCAAATAAGGACGCTTCATGAATGATCTCCTGCAATGGCCCAGCGCAATTTGGCTGAGGCAGCACGCTGGTTAGCGGCGTTTTCAGCATCATCAGCAATGACAACTCTTCCGGCGACGTCACTAAATACATTCGCTACTTTAAGTGCGCGAAAAGATTGTTTAACCATACGATCTTCCAGACTGTGAAAACTAATAATAACCGCACGACCACCTGCTTTTAACACGGAAGGCAACGCCGTGAGTAAACGCTCTAATTGGCCAAGCTCATCGTTCACCGCAATACGTAAGGCCTGGAAAGTGCGCAATGCGGGATGTCGTTGATGATGTCCAGGAACTACGCGGCGAATAACGGCAGCCAACGCTTCGCCACTATCTGCACCTTCACTGCGGGCCTGTTTCAATGCACGCGCAATACGACGACTTAATCGTTCTTCGCCATATTTATAAATAACATTGGCTAACTCATCCGCGTCGAGGCGATCAATAAGACCTAAGGCGCTTTCGCCGTGGGCGCAATCCATACGCATATCTACTGGTACCGACGCACGAATAGAAAATCCACGTGCACTATCATCCAGTTGCAAACTGGACACGCCCAGGTCGGCTAACACGCCGTCGTATTGTTCGCCCGCACTCACGGCAGACTCCACGGCATCGGCAAACGTATTCGTGCGAATAGTAAATCGTTCCGCATAATTGGACAGGCGCGCAGCGGCCAAGCGCAACGCAACTTCATCGCGATCAACCCCAACGACGCTGGCTCCGGCAGCAAGCAACGCGGCGCTATGACCTCCCATGCCGAGCGTACAATCGAGCATATGCGTGCCAGGTCCTGGACGCAGGTGCTGCACCACCGCATCAAGTAAGACTGGAACATGGCTCGTTGCCGCACGTTGTGCATCTGGGTCATTCATTCCGTCTCAAGCACTCAAAGCGATAGCAGTTGATTGGGGCAAGCGCGTAGTGCGTCGCAGAAAAGCCAAATACGGGCTTTCTACCACCACATCGCCGAGGCGATTATTCAAACAACGTAAACGCAACGCTGCTTGTTCTAGTCCACCGTGTAGTTTTCCGCAGACGTCACCCGGCGATGACTCCACCGCTGCGTCGAGTGCGCGAACCAATTGGCTCAGGTGTACATCTTTCATGGGTGTCCTTTATTCTAGCGGTTTTAGATCATCAGGTAGGTATTTAAAGCTGGGTTGAAATTCGCTCCCGACTCTCGCCCAGACCAACGCGAGTAATGTTCAGGATTCCAAACTTGAATTGTCGTGTTTGTGCAAACGAAAAATATATCCCGCTCGACTGACAAATGTTTAACCAAATGAGCTGATAACACCACGCGATGCTGCGCATCAATTGACATCATCGCCATTTCGCCATTTAAGGATGTCACTAAATGTAATCGTTGCTCCGCCGTCAGTGTTGCGTCATCCAAAATTCGTTGTTCACGACGTTGCAGCTCTTTTTCGGTCATCAGCAATACGATGGGGAAAATTTCACCATCAGCCGAACGCGTTATCGCGTGTTTCATCCCCCGCAGGTGGTCTACGTCGCCTGCAAAAAGCAGGGCCCGCGCCTCCCGTGGAATCGTCACCTGGTTCTTTGGCGACAAACGTTGTGTAGGTAACACGTGAACTCCGTGGGCGGATACTGCAAATTACCTCTACTATATGCAACTCAAATCTACTTGATGCAACTTTGACTTAGTTAACGCAAAGTCCCATCGCACAAGCGGTTAGTGCGTTCATTTTGACTCCATACTAAATAGCTTATGACTATTATGGTCCTAAGAAATAATCATCGCAAATTATTCGCGCTGGTGGCTGTCCATACCAATCGTTACTGGACCATCGTTGACGAGCGCCACCTGCATGTCGGCGCCAAACACTCCAGATTGTATGGAGCGACCCGTATCGACGGCCAATTGCCGCAAAAATTCTTCATATCGCGGAATGGCTAAATTGGGCGGGGATGCTTTAAGGAAACTCGGACGATTGCCCTGCTTGGTGCTGGCGAACAGGGTAAATTGACTAACTACCAAAATCTCGCCTTTGATTTCAGCCAGTGACAAATTCATTTTTCCCGCTTCATCAGGAAAGATTCGCATGCGAGCGATTTTCCCGCTAATCCACTCCACATCAGCTTCGGTGTCGTTGGATTCAGTTCCCACCAGCACTAATAAACCACGACCAATGTTCGCATGTTGTTGCCCACCAATAGACACTGATGCGGACAAAACGCGCTGTATTACCACTCGCATAGGAACTTCTCTAACAGATTTTGACTTTAAACGACAAACCCCTGAGCCATGGCCCAGGGGTCGGTCAATGTGGTGGAGGTAAGGAGATTCGAACTCCTGACCTTCTGCATGCCATGCAGACGCTCTACCAACTGAGCTATACCCCCCAATGTACTAAACTTGGCACTAACTAGATGGTCGGCCATTGCCGATCGCATCCCCACCCAGTGACCTAGGTCACCCTGGGAGGGCGGGAAAATAGGGGGCTCGAAAAAATGGGCAAGAACAAATCCCGAAAACGCCCTTAAGCATATCGCACCCCAAACCTGTATCACAGGTAACGCTTTGCAGACACGAGTTCACAGACGCAAATCAGAGCAACGATGCTGACTTGTGTCAGCACAAAGTGATAAGTAGCATACGGGCGTTCTTCTGGTCCTGGAGTCAACGGATGCGACCATACCACGTCCTTCTATCAGCCATCTTATATAGCGGTCTCGGCAGCGGCTTCGCCAATGCAGCAGATGCCGTCATGCTTATACCCACCCATACGAAGCCGTGGACGGAAACGTTCGCGATGCAATTGCAGGGCAAAGAGCGCACTTATGTCGTCTATCAGGGCAATAGCTATTTGCTGACTGCTCCTGCCGACGTTACCGATCCATCTTTTCTGCATAACAAAGATGTGGTTATCGCAGCTAAATTGGGTCGCGTCGATAACGGAAAAGTAACTTTTTATAATATGCCAAAGGTTAACTCATTTGGGCCAATGGAATTATGGCGGACTCGCATTGATGGGGATAATCTTTACGTATTTGGCAACTTCAACGTCAGCAATGGCAATGCAACGTTCACTATTACAGCTGCGGAAAGCGCACCATCTGATCAGCAAATTCTTGATCAAAAAATGGCAGGCATTCCGGTCGCTAACTTAGAAGAACGCTTAGAAGCAGCCGCCTGGGCCCGCGAGATGGGTGCTGTTAATGGCAATCGCGAATTTTGGCTGGTCGCTGCCGACAATATTATTTCTGCCGTTGTGAATGACGGCGTTGCTCAAGCCGAACTCTCCAAAGATATTAATCAATTGCTGAAAGCCATGGGTTGGTGCCAAGACTTACTACGCGACGTTCCACGCGCCGCACGCATTGGCAGCGCACCCTGGATTCGCCAAGTTGG
>SYDV01000469.1 GCA_005801395.1 Planctomycetia bacterium
ATCTGCTGTCGTCGTTTCTGGCGGCGATACCAATCATGACTGGTGGCGAGAAGGCAAAACCGCTCCGTGGTCCTTCGGAGTTCTGGACGCCGATGGCGATGGTAAGGTGTCGGCACACGAAATGGCAGATGCGCAAAAACAACTGTCGGTTGCGATCAAAGAAACTAAATCCAGCCTTGTCGCTGCCGTCGATCTGGATCACAGCGGTAAACTCTCGCGCTATGAATCCGCCGAAGGCATGCAACGCTGGGTCAGCCTGCGTGAACGTACTCGTGAAATGGTGATTGCCGCCAGCGATAAAAACGGCGATGGAACTTTAACCGAAGACGAATCACTGGGACTAGAACAACGTATTGGCAAGGTTTTCGTGAGTTACGGTGTCGCTGGTGTTGATAGCAATAAAGACAAAAATTTCAGTCGCCCTGAAGTACAGGCTGCCATCAAAGCGATCCGCGATGGCAATGGTAAACTGTTTACGTTGTGCGACTTGACAAATGATGGACAGTTATCAACCAAGGAAGTCGCTCTGGCCTTTGATTTGCTCTCTGCTGCCGCAGGACTCTAAGCTATTATTTTACTTTATTAGAATTTATTAGAATTTAGCTGACCTTGGTGAGTGGATGTGCGGATTAAAATTACGCATCCACTCACCATTTTTTTTACCCATATAGACCAGCATTTTCACTCTTTCTCTCGTAAATCTCTCTCCATGAGCAGATTTACGTCAACCACCACGAATGAGTTTACGGCTTGGGCGCATATAGTTCTTCAAGTTTTCCCAGCGCGAGCCGCCCTTCTTTGATTTCTGCTTCCAAGGTGGTTCGTTCCGCAATCAATTTAATACATTCGTCAACCAACCCCCGAACAGCCGTATTGCTAAGACCTGTGCGCGGTAAATCGACCTGCCTTTCAACCAGGAAAAGATGCTCTGGTCGTTCAGCAGAATAATATTGCCCTTCTGCTTGTGCGCGTGCCTCAAACTGTTTACGAAACGTCACAACTTTACGCTGCGTGCGTTCCAATTTAGATTGGATATTTTTTAACTCTATTGACTTCCGAGCAATCCAAGCCGCTTGTTGTTCGATTAAAATCTTATTCGGGTCGACCGCTGCCGGAGCTGGTTTCTCTCCGGTCTTTTCGCCTTCGCCCTCACCTTTCGCAACCTCTTTCTCAGGATTCGCAGCCGTTTTTTCGGCTGGTTTTACAGCTGGTTTCGCTGCTGGTTTTGCAACAACAGCTGGCGCTGGTTCGCGCCTAAGGATATCTTCTTCCTTAACTGAAACGGCACCTTTAATCGGCCCAACAAAGGACAAGACTTGCGTCCTCTTGTCGTAAACTCCCACTAGCACGCGACCATCAGCGAGGGTGAATTGTTCCACTTCGACACCAATCACATCATTTCGCACGACGAGAACGACCAACAATAATACAAACATCCGATACGACATATTGCCTCCCCAGCAGGCGGGCGATGCTGCAGAAAACGACATTTGATGCAACTGCGAAGTAAGATGAGCACGAAAGTCGTCAACGCATGGTGCAGAGCACCTCAAAGAGACCTTTAAGCGCGGTTATTTCGTCCGCACTCTTGGCAGGGATAAGCCACTTTATCAACACCCAGGAAAGTAGATTACGTGATAAATAATTAATATGAGCCACTGATTCGCGCTCATGCTCATTCAATTATTTTAGCGTTTCCCAGCGGCCCACAGACAGATCTGTGTGCAAATTTCCACATTGTCGTGCTCGGTGATTGCCACTTTACCAATACCTTTCCCACTCAGCGCACTGGTAATGACCCATCCAGAATCAGTCACTAATACGACATGACCTTTGCCAGGCGTCGACATCGACATCAAGACACCAGGTTCATCACGCGGACCACCGAGCGCTTTCTGCGCGAGATCATTAACGACAATCGGTTGTGGATTGGCTTTATGTTCAGTTTGCAAAACGATTTGATTACCGGTGTAATAAGCCCATTTCTTGCCGCCAATAATTGGCGCAGATTCTGGAATGATCAGTTGCTTCGCATCTGTATATTTATCGACAAACTGCATGCCAAATTTCTCTAGCAGGACATTCATATCCTTGGTTTCATAATTATGTTTTTCCTGATTACCCATAACAATGAATCCGCCTCCACCTTCGACGTAGTTTACTAGATTAATCACATCCTCAGCTGAACAATGTGGCGGAGCAGGATTGTCCCCAAACGCTTTATCGCTGGGATTCGCAATGAGTACCACCGCAACTCCCTGCAAAGTTTGTGCGTTCAACGATTCAGCATTTACCCGCACCACGAATTTATCTTCTAGTAATTTCAAGATGTCTTTGAACGTACCATCCGCCGTATAACGATTCTCACCCTGAGCATTGAAATAGCGGCTGTACAGTAAAATCGGCTTTTCGTCTGCCGCGTGCACTACTACATTGAGCGGCACTAACAGCAGTGCTGCCATTAAAATATTTAGGGAATATGTTGATACTTTTTTACTGTTCATGTTGGTGCCTGTGATTTCCATGGGAAGAAAATATACGCTGAGGACTTTGGCACACTGTCGCGCAAAATCGACCGAAGCAACTAGGAAGATTTACTCAATGCTATTCGGCTAAAGGGATTTCTAAGAAAAAATTCACAGGAGGCAAACCCATGCCTCTCACTGAGCGTGATCACATCCTGCTTAAAAGCCTTGGTCTATTAACGGCGAAAGAGGTTGGGGTTTGGTGTACTCATGTTCGGGATTGTCCTTTACCTGGAGTCCAACAAAAACGAGGCAAGATCATTCATTATTAATGAGTCATAAAACCCTATAGTACCGCCCGAACGAATGCGTATCCGGCTATTATTTACTGTCCTTGGCGGCATCACCAGGGTCATCGGTTCCTACGGGTTGATTCTCTTTTATCAGATCGATTTTATGCCTTATTAATCGTGTAAAAATGAGTTGCACTTGCGTCCCAACGAGCGGTGTGTTTTCACTATTAACTTCTAATCCTTGATCTTCTCCCTGATATGGGATGCCAAGATGTCCTCTAAATTGAACCACAGAGGCACCAACTGGCGTCACGCCAATAACCGCACCGGTGGAATCCGCTGCGTAAAATTCTTTCCCTTCTTGTTGATAAAAAGCTGAACCAGCGAATGTCCAGTGATCAGGGATTTTTCCGCTGGCTTGTTCTCTATTTTTAATAAAGGCGCTCAGTGGCTGACGCGTCAACACATCGTCCACGGTATATTCAATCTCAATGGTAATTTGCGATGGGGTGTGTGCGCTGGCACGTTGCGGCCACTCTAAATCAAATTCATAAGCAAATGGTTCGAGACCAATCACTAACAACGCTAAGTGTAGTTGCGATGATTTGCACTTGGTAGAAAAAATTGATTCATGTTCAAACGTCTGTGCACGACACACTAAATATTCTAAAATGCCACGACGCAAACATACCACCGCATCCATGCGCACCTGATGATTTTTTGCATCGACCGACAAACCTTCAGCCAGCACGGCCACGGAAGTATTCGACGGCGCTTCCTCTGCTGCCATGGCTTCACCGTACGGCATCGTTAACACAGCCCAACAAGCCAAGGGCATGACCAACGCACTCACTGATAACAGCCGTCCAAGCATAACTATACTCTCCGCAAAAAATAACTGAGCTGTATCGATGCCATTTTGGCGTCTCTCATTTCACTATCCTGCCTTGTCTTTAAGATGCCATGGCACTCAACTGTAGACATTTACTGATGCACTTTGGCCTCCCTGAATCAAAATTTTACGACCGCAAAGTCATGACATGCAAGACAACTTCCTACCTTTTTGGGACGAGTTACCAACTAAACTGCCTCGGACGGACGGTTAAAGCGAACCAAAGAGGAGTACCATATAGGTCGTTTTTCACACAAACACGGCCAGAGATTCCCCTGTGACGATCGATCGTTAAAACCATGAAGCACGGTATTGCGCAGAGCTCTGCCCCAATAAATTCACGTCAATAGGTACCACTTTTTGCGATACCTCAATTTTAGGATGCCACTATGGGTCGTAAACGACGTGTCGCGATAATGATTGGTCTGGAATGGCCAGTTGGTCATCATTATCAGGTGTTTGCCGGCATCCAACGCTATGCGCAGACCTGCGGTCAATGGGAATGTTTAATTAACCCCTATGTCGATCTGTTATTCAGCAAAGCGAACCGGCCAATCGACCTTGATGGCATCGTCGCCAGAGCCACCGCTAATTTAGTGACCGCCACAAAGAAAGCCGGTATTCCGGTCGTTAATGTATGGCATAATTCTCCTACCATAGGCGACGTACCTAGCGTTTGCCACGATGCAAAAGCATCTGGCCGTATGGCCGCCCGACATTTAATTGAACGTGGGTTCCGTAATTTTGGTTTTATTGGCTATGACAACAATACCGCATCTCAATTACAATTAGATGGATTTAATGAGGTGATTGGCACCATAGGATTCACTGCTACTACTTGCCACGTTAATCAACTCTACGACCAAAGCGCTGAAAGCTGGCAGCTATCACAAAAACAAATTGGCACCTGGATAAAAACCTGGCAAACACCGATCGCAATCTTTGTCACCTCAGATTTGTTATGTCGCTATCTCGCTGAAGCCTGCCGAGAACGCGGGCTCGCCATTCCCCATCAAGTAGCCTTAATTGGGGCTAGTAATGAATTAATCATCACAAATTCAATCCTACCAACGCTGACCAGCATAGACTACGGTTTCGAGCGCATTGGCTACCGCGCAGCCGAATTACTTGATGAAATTATGAATGGGGCTCGGCCACCAAATGAACTCCAACGCTTAGAGCCGACGGCATTGGTCATTAGACAATCCACTGACGCATTTGTCGTTGATGATCCCTTAGTCGCCGAGGCCCTGCGTTACATCACGGAAAATTTGCACGTTGGTATTAATGTCGATAAAGTTGCCACCCATGTTGCCACCACTCGACGCACTCTGTCACGGCGCTTCCACAGCAGCCTGGGACAAACCATTCACGATGCAATAACCCAATTACGTTTAGAACGAGTAAAACGTGCCCTGATCGATTCTAAAGATCCCCTGAAGAGCGTCGCCGTCGCCAGTGGATTCCGCGATGCCATTCATCTGTGTAAAGTATTTCAACGAATTGAAGGTATTTCGCCAAGCGAATATCGTTCAGCTCGAACCGTTCAGCATTGATGAATTATTTATTGGTGGAAACCGGCATTAAATGTTCATCTAAATAACGAGTCATGAGATTGTAAAAATGTGGCACCGTGTTGTCGCCTTCGGATATGGCGTGTGAACGTGCGGGATAGGGCATGACGGTAAAATGTTTATGCTGAGCGATAAGCAAATTCATCAGTTGTTCGGTGCCCTGATAATGGCCGTTATCGTCTCCCGTTCCATGCACGAGCAATAAATTACCGCGTAATTGTGCCGCGTAAGTAATTGGTGACCCGAGGCGATAGCCCTCAGCATTATCATCGGGCAAACCCATGTAACGCTCTTGATAAATGGTATCGTACAACAATTGATTCGCATTGGGGGCAACCGCGATTGCCGTACTAAATAGATCAGGGAAACGGAAAATCGCGTGCAGGGTGTTGCTGCCACCACCGCTCCAGCCCCACACACCAATACGTTTGGGATCAATAAATTCCCACTGCTTTATTAAAGCGCGAATGGCAGCCGCAATGTCTTCTGGTGCAATTACGCCAATTTGTCGGTAAATTGATTTTCTCCACGCACGTCCTCGCGGAACATTGGTGCCACGAGGATCAACACTGATCACGATGTAACCACGTTGTGCTAGCATCCAGTGCCACAGCCCAGAAGAACCACCCCAACTATCGCGCACACTCTGGCCGGCTGGTTCTCCATACACGTAGAATAAAACTGGATAGGTACGCTTTGGATCAAAATTAGGCGGACAAATGCGCCAACCATCAAGGGTAACCTCATCATGAATTGCAATTTTAAAGAATGACGATTGAGGCTTCGCTAACGTTCCAATTTTTTCCTGTAACATCACCTGATCAGGAAAAACATGTGCAACGCCATGATCTGACAATGTAATCAGCGAAACCACCGGCGGAGTCGAGAACGTCGAATACGTATGAATAGCCCACCGTGCATCAGGCGACATGCCGTACGTATGCCAGCCTGGTTGAGAAATAGGTGATAAACGTTGCGCGGGACCGCCATCAACATGCACACGGTACAGGTAACGCTGCGTCGGATTATCTGGTGATGCCGAAAAATACACCCAATTATTGACGCTATCAAAGGCTTCAATCGCCAGCACGTCGTAATTACCAGGCGTCAGTAGTTTAGCTGATGAACCATCACGATTGACGAGATACAGATGATCCCAGCCATCGCGTTCACTCATCCAGAGAAATGCTTGGCCATTACGAATTAACGTCACGTTATTATTAGATTCAACCCAGGCGGCATCCTGTTCGGTCATCAGTAATTGTACGGTACCTTGACGCGCATCGGCTAAAAATACTCGATTCTTATTCTGCAATCGATTTAATTGATGCAAAAAAACGGCCGCGCTATCCGGCATCCAATGCAAAGCTGACACATAATGCTGACGCGGATCCCCAGGAAGCGCTAACCATCGTACCTCACCGCCACGAACACTCACGATACCGATGCGCACCGCAGAGTTCGTCTGCCCAACTTTTGGATAAGGAAACGACGTAATGCGCGGATAGAGCTCTGCGGCATTATCAATGAGATGAAATAATGGTACGCCAGCCGTATCGAACTGCCAAAAAGCAATCGACTGTCCGTCAGGACTCCAACGAAAACCATCACGAATGCCCAATTCTTCTTCATTAACCCAATCACCTGTACCATTAAAACAGGAAACACTGCCATCACTCGTCAATGCGGTAATGTGATTATCACTTACCTGATGCACATAAATATTTTGTCCCTGGACATAAGCGACGGCGGCTCCAGCGGGAGAAAATTTGGCAAACATGAGCGTCGCTGGAGCCGCATCCAACATTAGTCAGCATCTTGGTCTGCAGATCAAATACCCAATAATCACCTCGTGTTTTCTGACGCCACACTTTCTGACTATTGGTGTAAATCAGCACCTTCGTCTCATCGGCTGAAAACTGTAGTCCTTCTATTTTAATTGATGATCGACTGCCCGACAAAACTAATGCCTGAGCTTCTAATGTCTGAGCATCTAGCACGATGTCGTGTTTACCCGTGAGTAAATCCACACGAACTACATCATAACTATGACTATCATTTTTCGCTTTACCTGATTTCGTTTCACCGGTTTCACTAAGAGAAGGGACCACTTTTTTCGCCGGCATCAACGTATAATAGGATGCCGATAATTTGCTCCAGACGCGCAACGGAGGCGCCTTTTTTTTAAAATCTAACGATGAGAATATCTTCTCGTTACTCAGCATAAAACCTGAATCGCTATCTTTCTCTGCCGTGTAAACGCAGCCAACCGTCACCATCAAGCACATGCTTATCCGAATTAGCCATTGGCTTCCCCGTTGGTTTACATTCATTAATTTATCGACAACGCGACAACTAGCTCGGACAATCTCCTGCTTTTTTAGGACGTGAATAGGTCCTATCCGTCTTGAAATTACCTAATTTTGTCCATACAGAATCATCCGAATATAGCATAAAATCAATGCGTTATACTCATATTCAGTCAATTCTACCATCTCGAAAAATACCAGACCGACTTCAACGCACTCAGTCTAGAATCAAAATAAGTAATAAATTCCCATTTCCTGAATCGACACATGAATACGCGTAAGGGAAACACGAAAATAAATAATGAAACCGCATTGTTGCATCAGCAAAAAAAATGCCCGCGAAGTAATAATTCATAATCACATAAGACTTCGAACATCAGACAACGGACATCCCTGCCCATTCCAGATCACTCGTCTAACGAGATTTCGTATCACGCTGCTTTGCTTGTTCACTAATCAATTGCTTAGCCTTTAAAAGCCGGGCCGGCCAAGCAAATGTAGGCATCGCCGATGGGTCGTACCCAGCCATATGTCCAGTTAATCGCGTGGTCGGTTTGGTGTAAGTCAATTTTGTCTCGCCAAAAACCTCCCGACACATCGATGCTAAACCGGGATCATAATCCAATAATAAAACCCGTGTATTCACATGATTGTGGTCATGGTCGTTAATGCGATTATTGTCAAACCACGACTGTACGCCTTCGGCAAAGTATTCGTGATGATTGACGGACGCATATTTTCCTTTCCATAATCCGCTATTCATGGCTGCGTCATAAGTGGCGCGCAAACGCACATCGAACGTTGGGTCCACATTTAACATGCCGCGCAAATGAATATTATGCGCGAATTCGTGAATCAGAATGCAGTCTTTTGCATATGGATCACCATGAAAGCACAGCAGATTTTCTTCTGCCACCGAACAATATGGATCAGTCCGACTACCGCCCAGCCCACGGGCACGTGCGTCATAATAATCTTCTCCAGTAATACCTTCAATACCATGTCCCTTGCTCTGCTTTAACCGGAAAAATTCAGGCAGATCGGTACTGTATTCATTGTAGGCCATAATACACATACGGGCACCACTGGTAATCATCGCCGTGCGAACATCCGGACGATTTGCGAGCATTTGATTGGCAAGAAATTCCGCTTCCTTCAAGGCATAGGGATTGACCTTCGCAGAAGCGACAATGGGAAAACCGTTCGCGCTAACGCTTTGAGTGTAAAATGCGGGAAAACCATTTTTATCCTGCGGCGCAAAACGCACCGCCTGCACCAACACCTCACAAGTGGCGATCATTTTACTTTGATCACGTCGGCCAATTATTTCAAAACGATGTCCGATAGAGGTGGTAATTACGGTATCCATGGCCGCCTCAAGCGAACCATTGAGAACGCGTTCGGTTTCTGACTTAAGCCAGAAAATATCAATGGCCTGCGTGCTACCATTGATGATCTGTAATTGCGGCTTCGACGACTCAATGGCAGACAAGCCATTCATCGGCAAGATTAACCACATAACCGCAGCAATGAACGTGAGCAAATTATTATTCATGATCATACGTGGTGCCCTTTGCGCTTAATAATTCTAGGTGAACCGATGAACTGGAAATGGTGTGAACTTGTTACGACTACTGCTTACCATGCTCCGATTTACATTACTACTCTTACTGTTGCTTATCTTAATTTTTATTTTTGCTACAAGCTACAAAAGGCATACCCAGGAAAAGACATACCCTTTATCCAAAATAGGCGCAACGTGGAGCGTTTTCATAGAATCATGACCGCCATCAACAACTGACCACGAGTACAAATCCCACCGAGAAGGAATAGCCCTGCATTGAGCCTTCCAATTGAGTCGAAGATCTTCGGAACAGCACATAGACGCCAGACGTTTGCCATACAAGATCTTCTCCGTTCATTCGCGGAAAAATCCCACGAACGCAATCCGGACTATCCGGTAATACGTTCCTCAGCTTCGTTCACGCATCACGATCAAGGAACTGCTCATGCCGCTATGTGCCGCCCGCGCTGTTTTTACCTGTTCACTTATGCTTGGCGGCCTATCGCTGCACGCGGCTGATTTAGCTAATAGCTGGCCAAACATGCGTGGGCCACTTTCCAATGGCTATGCCAATGATGCGAAGCTCGCCACGACATGGAGCGAAACCGAGCACATCACCTGGAAAACCCCCCTCCCTGGCGAAGGTTGGTCGTCGCCGGTCATCGCTGATGGTGCCATTTGGCTCACCACCGGACTCGATGACGGCAAATCACGTCACGTCATTAAACTCGATGCCAAAAGCGGTAAAATCATACTCGACCAAGAAATCTTCGCACCGGAATCACCGGAAAAGAAACATGCGCGTAATTCCTTCGCCTCACCCACGCCGTTAATTGTTGGCGATAAAGTCTATGTCCATTTCGGCACGATTGGTACCGCCTGCCTATCAACCAAAGACGGCAGCGTTATTTGGAAACAAAATGACCTCAAAATAGATTACGATGTCGGCGCGGGGGGCTCACCCACGTTATACCAAGATCTTATTTTATTAACCTTCGATGGCATGGATGCCCAATACCAAGTTGGCCTAGATGCAAATAACGGAAAAGTCCGCTGGAAAACCGAACGCTCCGGTAGCGCAACACGCCTCGCCAGCATGAAACCAGATACGCAAAAATCTTTTGGCACACCATTTATCATGAATATTGCGGGCAAAGACCAAAGTATTAATACGGCTGCGCACCGCTTGTACGGGTATGAACCATTGACCGGCAAAGAACTCTGGTTCGTTGATTATCCAGGTTTTTCAAGCGCCGCATGGCCTGTCACCAACGGTAAAATAGTGGTGGTCAACACTGGCTTTCCACGCTCGGAACTATGGGCCATTTCTCCCAACGGTGCCACCGGCGACAGCACCAAAACGCATGTCAAATGGACCGCAAAAAATCCTACCGGTGCCCAAGCCTCACCAATTATCGTCGATGACTTACTCTACGCCGTCAACGATTCGGGAATGTTGACCGTGTTTGAATTAGAAACCGGAAAAGAAGTGTACAAAGAACGCCTCGGCGTCGACTTCGCCGCCTCACCCATTTATGCCAGTGGTCTATTATATTTCCCAGACGCCCGCAATAAAACCACGGTGGTGAAACCAGGCCGCACTTTTACCGTCGTCGCCACCAACGAGCTCGAAGACGGTTGCATGGCCAGTCCCGCCGTACTCGGGAACTCGCTATTTATCCGCACTAAAAAGGCGCTGTACCGTATTGATCCGTAACTAGTCATCCAACGGGTTGCACACTAAAAAACCTGCTGTTGCCAAAGTAATCACGCCAATCATTACTGCAGGTTGCAATTGCCCGATCATTGTCGGAGGCACTTTATCGCTCAAGTGCCTGCGATTAACTATTTTCAGTAATAGTCGCCATTGTTCCTCAGATTAACTCTTCATGTCATTACTCATCAAGGGTTTCGTCAGGGTGCCTCACCAGTCGCTCAGTGGGAACGGATCACATCTCTGTTGCTTTTATCTCACTAATTCGTCTCCTTCATGATCATTATACCAAATATAATTCCATCATGAAATACGCACTACTAATCACACTTGGCCTATTTTTTATTGTAGCGGCCTACATTGCGCTGTGGTTTTCTTTTTATGATCTCCGCGAAGTTAAATATGAATCCATCGTAATAAGCCGTGAAAACGTGCGTTATGACTCGGGTTATTCGTATGATGTCGTAATAAGCCATAATGTACCGATATCTTATTTTCCTCGCGCTTGGATCAAAGACATTGAAATTATCTGTCAGTCTTCTTGGGTGCATTCACTCTTTTACCCATTGCATAAAATCAGTTTCTTGGTTAACGGAGAAAGATCATCCGAACCGAGAAAGATTGTGAGTAATATATCAGGAATAAAATGACATTATTTAAAGCGTCGATGCATGGCATTGGACGACAAGGTTTTCCTCGTTTATCTCTCTATTTCGTCCGCCCCAGGACCGCTCTGCCAAAATACAACCAGACCCATTCATCATTTACGCTATAAAAAAGAGCCGCATGTATGTCATCAGAAATATCAATTTGGAATAGAATTATTCGTTATCTATTAATAAGTTCTCTATTGCTTGAAATCGCAATAATACTGACCTGTGTGGTCCTCAGCGACCTCAATGATAAGGCAGGATACCTGCTGCACCGCGTTCCAGCTTTTCTATTCTGGGTCTATGTGTGGGTGGGAATCAGCGCTCCAATCATCGCGATCACAACATTAATTACTTTGTGGGCGAAGAAAAAATCCGTTTGGAATGTTGCCAGCGATGCCAACAAGAAAGCATTACGACAGTTGATTGTATTATGCGTCATAAATGCATGTGCTTTCGCGGTGTGGTTCGTGTTTGCAGGCCTAGTTTTCTTTGGTGCTGGTGGTAATCGATGAATTAAATGACGTCAAAAAACGTTTCCTGATACTCTTTGTCGACCACTTCGCATTGTCTTGAGCCGAAAACTCACCGATTCAAAGTACTAAAGATTCACCTTCTGTGATTAGATGAGAAATCAGTTCTAATTCTCAAGTAATACACAGATTTGCGTGTTAATTTTGCAAAAAAATGGCGCGCCGGAGAGGATTCGAACCTCCAACCCTCAGATTCGAAGTCTGATGCTCTATCCGGTTGAGCTACCAGCGCATGACCAAAGACGTGCGTAGTACATAACGATCTAGGAAATTGGCAAGTAGGGGCACGACATGAAACCGCCCTGCTCTGCTTTGGTGCTCCAGGACCAATGTTATCGCGTCGATCATGCGTTTTTTTGGCTATGGTACTGCTATACGACGTGTGGTGTGTTCGATAATAAACGTCACCACCGGCGTCGGATCATCTAGGCCGTGTGGATGAGGGCCAACGCCTGGTTTATGAATGACTTCTATGGTACCGCCTAGGGCCTTATAGCGGGCTTCAATAATTGCGGTGTTTTCTGCCACTGGAACCACGTCATCAGCGTCGCCCACGGTATGAATAATAGGAATGCCAGCGTCGAATAACGTTGACAGAATATCAATTGGATTGCCTAAATATTCCTTGGCGGCTTCGTCGTCTGGAAAGTCGTATAATTTTTTTAAGGCTAGCCAATCTTTTGGGCTGCCTTTTCCAGCACCTTTCCCGCCTGGCCAACTTTTAAAATCGCACACCGGTGCGTCGCCATAAATAACGGCAACGTGTTGCGGAAATTCCGAAGCGAAACGATAGGAATATAAACCACCTCGACTTAATCCAATAAGCGCCGCGCGCGAAGCCAAACCTTTATTCGTTAGAAATTCATGAAACGCGGCAAAATGTTTGACTGCAGCTGGACAGCCAAAGGTATTGCCGACCACGATATGAACGTGATAAAATCCAGCATCAATTAATTGGATGGCAGCACAGCGCTCGGTAAAAGCATCTGGAAATTCCATACACCACGACCAAGGCCGACCGGGTAAAGCGGTTTTCGGTTCCACCACCCAGGCCTTACATCCATCGACGGTCATGGTGTGGCGGGTATATCCGTGCCACACATCTGTTTTAGCGTCAGGCCATTGAATAGCTGGCGGCGCCTCCGCCTGGGCTGTGCTAAACAACAGAAAAATCAACGCTATCGCACAACACCAAGTCTGGCTCAAACGTAAAAGAGAAGTATTTCTGCCGTGAAAATGAATCATAGATTAATCTTTTGTTTAAGTTCTGGAATAAAACCCCAGACAACGGACATTGTTGTGGATGAGCGCATTGATCAAGTGACAAGGCAATCGCAATCAGCTTTCGGAAAACTATCCCCTGGAAAAACACGCCCGCCGAGTGGCGGTCATCGGGCAAAATGGGAGCACAGCGACCGCCCGATGATTTTTTGCGTAGCGTTAGCGAAGTAAAAAAGCCACGACAAAGGGTCGCGGGGCCTGGGGCAGAGCCACAAAACAAAGAACTACCGACGGCGCACCAATAAACTATCGGTGGCGGCGCCAGCCAAAATGACCACGCCCATGACGGCAAAAGTCAGCGATGTATCCCAACCTAAGAGATTGACGAAATTGGGAATTAATTGAATGAGGACCACCCCAAGAACGATGCCGATCATGGAACCTTGGCCACCGCGCAGACTGCAACCGGCGACCACGGCAGCAGCGATGCCGTATAATTCATAGAAACTGCCGTGATTACTTGGCGTAATTCCACCGCTATCAAAGGCGAACAAAATCGATGACAATGCGGCTAACACACCGCAAATCACGTACGCCATGGTGATGACAAAATGAGTGCGAATTCCCGAATGACGCGCTGCCTCTTCGTTGTGACCAATCGCATAGAGGTGTCGTCCATAAACCGTCGCATGCAGTAATATGCCGCCCATGGTTGCGACCATCATGAGAATCCAAAATGGTACTGGTATCCATAATAATTGCCCAGTTAAAAACGACTGAACACCGGCAAAGCCTTCACCATTACCAAATCCTTTACTGTTATTGTCTGCAATAAACTGTGCTGTTCCACGATAAATAAGTAACCCACACAAGGTCACCACAAATGGCCAGAGGCGTAGACGCGTAATCAACAAGCCGTGACCCAATCCAATGAAGGCACCACCAGCCACAATGGCGGGCAGAGCAATCCACCACGGCACCTGCCAATCGACCAACATAAAACACTGTAAAATACCAAGCAAAGCGAGCAGAGAGCCAACTGATAAATCAATGCCACCGGTGATAATAACAAAACCTAAACCAACGGCAAAGATACCACTCATACCGATTCGACGAGCAAGATTCTGAATATTTTGACCAGATAAAAATTGTTGATTCATCACAGTTAAAACTAAACACACAACGATAATTAATAACAATACCGCAATTTCACGTCGCCAGGGCGCTAGTCGCATACCCCAGGTTGGGCGTAAGGTCATCATTGGAATATCGCTCATGTTGCTAATCCTTCCGCGACTTGGCCAACCGCCAAGCGCATCACCGCTTCTTCGTTAATTTCTGTGCCGGATAATATTCCGACTAAAGCGCCTTCATGCATCACCGCGACGCGATCACTTTGGCCAATGACTTCTTCCATGTCGGAACTAATCATTAATACCGCCGTTCCATTTGCCGCCAGCGCACGCATGATGGTGTAAATTTCTTGTTTGGCACCAACGTCAACTCCACGCGTCGGTTCGTCTAAAATCATGACCTGCGGCTTAGTCGCCAACCATTTCGCCAACACTATTTTTTGCTGATTACCGCCACTTAAGCTGGAAGCCGATAATTCTCCTGAAGCCGTGCGGATGCCTAAATCGCTAATCGCTTTCGTCGTCGCAACGCCTTCACTCTGACGGCTAATTAATCCGCTACGCACATGTAGCGGCAACGTCGCCAGCGTCGCATTTTCGCGCACGCTCATGTCGAGTACCAACCCGGCTAATTTGCGATCTTCCGGCACCAATGCGATACCCGCACGAATGGCATCAGGTGGGTCGTTAATGTGCAGCGGTTTACCGTCCAAGGTTAACGTCCCTGCGAGTGCTCGATCAATGGAAAAAACAGCGCGTGCGAGCTCACTGCGCCCTGCACCAACTAAACCTGCCAGTCCTAAAATTTCACCACGCTGCACCTCCAGATCAATCGCATGTTCGGGCCATGCGCTGGTGCGAAATCCACGCAGTGACAATCCTCCGCGATTAGTCTCGATGGCGGCACGAGCTGGCGCAGGCGGCAAATCGCGGCCCACCATTAAGCGCACTAAATGATGATGCGTCAATTCAGCGCCAGCTAAATCACCAACATTTCGTCCATCGCGCAAAACGGTCGCACGCGAACAACACGCCATTAATTCTTTGAGGCGATGAGAAATATAAACCACGGCATGACCTTGCCGAGCGAGATCAGCAATGATGGCCAATAATCGTTCTGATTCACTGAGCGTCAGCGACGAGGTTGGCTCATCCATGATAATAATGCGCGCATTCAATGAGAGCACTTTGGCAATTTCTACCAATTGACGCTGCGCTAACGATAATCCCACCAATGGGGTTGACGGGTCTAGATCTAAACCCACCCGTTTTAAAATCGGCGCTGATTCGCGACGCATCCGCGCACGATCCATCAAACCAAAAGCTGTACGCGGTTCGCGGCCTAAAAAAACATTGCCTGCAATATCTAAATTTTCGAACACGCTGAGTTCTTGATGGACAAAACCAATGCCTAAAGCCGTGGCCTCAGCGACTGAAGTGATGGAAACTGGATTACCAGCCAACGTAATCGTTCCCGCATCCGCCTGATGAATTCCACCCAGGATTTTCATCATCGTCGATTTACCTGCACCATTTTCGCCAATCAAACCGACGACTTCACCCGCTGAGATTGAAAAATCGGTGCCGTGCAGCGCAAACACGCCACCAAAACGCTTGGCGATGCCCGACATTTCTAACAGTTTAGTCATGGTACGGTTACCAACCGATCCACCGCTATCACTGGCCGCGTTGTTGCTTGAGCTTAGCCCAGAACGCATCAACGTTTTCAGCTTTGATCTTTTGCGTTGGAACAAACATTAATTTATCTGCTTTGAGAAAGCTCGTGTCGCCAGCTAAATGTTGCGCCATTAATTTCATCGATTGATAGCCGAATTCATACGGCTGTTGCACCACAGTACCAAAGACACTCCCATTTTTTACGCCTTCTAACGTTTGATCTTCTTCATCAAAAGCCACCACTTTGACTTTACCTAATTGGTTAGCGTCTTTAATCGCCCCTAATATGGCCGGTGCATTATATGCCCATAATCCAACCAGGCAGCCAAGGTCTGGATATTTAGTCAGCGCATCAGCTGCATTCGATTTCGCACGGGCGCGATCACCATCATCAGCACGTAAATCGAGGACCTTTATGTTACTGTCTTTCAATGCTTCATTGAGACCTTGAAATCGTTCCTTGGCATTTTGCTGATCTTTTTTACCGACAAATGCCATGACTGTGCCGCCGTTAGGCAAGGCTTCTTTCACCATCTCACCAGCGGCGCGACCAGCGGCGACATTGTCGGTACCTAAATAAAATGCGCGCTTAGAATTAGGCGCATCGCTATCTTGGCAAATCAATAACGCTTGCTCAGCCGCTTTATTCAGCATGACGGTTTGATTTCCAGCATCGACGGGACTGATCGCGATTCCAACCACGCCTTTTACAATTAAATCTTCAACAATTTCTTTTTGTTTTGCCGCCGTACCATCACCGACGCGAAATTCGACCGTGTAATTTGGCAATTCCGCATCTGCAGCTTCAATGCCCGCTTTTGCAATATTCCAAAAATCAGCGGGAACATTGGTCACAAATGCGAGTTTACGCACAGCATCCGACGCCGGTTTAACCGACACGGATGGTTGTTTCTCGCCACTGTCACCACAACCCGTCACAGCTAACGTCCCCGCAATGCCGGTGATGAATAAGGTTAACGTGGTGAAAGAGGTGAGCGCCAGAGAGGTAAGCGATAGATGTTTTGGTTTCATGTCTTGCTCCGGTTATCGGTGATTATCTTTTCACTATGCGGTCTGTTGCGACACGCTAACCAACTATTGGCGAACGACCAAGTACCAGCTCGCCGATCCTTTGAGATCCGCAGCAAACACTCAATCGTCTTTATCACGTAGGTCACGCGAACACTTTCTCAAGCGCTTGGCGCATAACGACAGCATTTGGCGTAATTCCCGTCCAATATTCAACACCAATTATGCCTTGATTGACCAACATGCTCAATCCATCAATCACTTGGCAACCGCGCGCACGCGCATCGTGCAATAATTTCGTATCTGGAGGATTAGGAATCACATCTGCCACCACCATCGCTGAGGTGAGCGATGATGTATCTAAAGATAAGCGCGCAGCGATATCTGGATACAAACCAATGGAGGTCGCATTAATCACGACATCGACGCCGCTTGGCACCACATATTCATCACGCCATGCCACCAATTCCACTTTCGCCTTAACTGCCGCGTTCAATAAAGACACCAATGCCTGTCCACGATTCACATCGCGATTAACGATGATGATAGAAGCCGCACCAGCGAGCGCCAATTCCACACTGATGGCGCGCGCAGCGCCACCCGCACCAAAAATAACCACTCGCTTTCCAATCGGGTCCATCATGGTCCTCAGTGACTGTAAAAATCCTTTGCCATCCGTATTCTCGCCAATGAGTTGATCGCCCCGGCGCACCACACAATTAACGGCACCCATGACTTTCGCTGAATCACCTAAACCATCAAGAAAAGGAATCACCGCCACTTTGTGCGGAATCGTACAATTAAAACCACGGAAACCCATGGCCCGCGCGCCCATCACGGCATCGCGCAATTGTTCGGATTTCACTTCGACGGTTAAATAACGCCAATCTAAACCGTGATGACGATACGCCGCTTCGACAATCACTTGCGATGGATTTTCGGCAACGGGAGAGCCAAAAACGGCAGTCAGTTCTTGTTTAAAATGAAGCGGATCTGACATGTGTAACTCGATACTTCCTTTGGTTATAGACCTGCCACACGAAAACTTCGGCATAAGATTCGGGAATTTACAGTGGGTACCGTACGTACCACTCCACGAGGCAACAAGATGGAAATGAGTGCGCAATTGCGCTCTAGGTGTGTTGTATTGCGCACCAACCGAGCTCTCATCAATGTCTTTTAAGCTCGATTTGCCACCCATATCACTAATCAATCCACTGAGTCATGAGCAATGCAACTCTAACCAAACCAACACCAACGTCATGAAAACACCGTCCTAGGTAACACCAAGAAGAGCAAAAATGCTGCGTACCGCGACCATCCTAGGAGTTGCTAAGCCCTAAAGGTGAAACATGGTCACCCACGGAAATGGAAATGGAAACACCACCGTACCCGTGCTTTTTGGACGTCGAAGCCTCAGGCTTTGGTGATAAATCATATCCCATTGAAATTGCCTGGAGCAACGAAGCCGGTGAAATTCAACGTTATTTAATTAATCCCGCATCATGCGCTGACTGGGTTTCGTGGAATGCCGACTCAGAAAAGATCCACGGCATTGATCGACCACGTTTAGAACGAAATGGTTGGGACCCTGAATTTGTTGCCACCAGACTAACCGAAGATTTACACGGAAAAACCGTCTACACGGATGCTCCCGATTTTGATGATTCATGGGTGGCTAAATTATTTACCGCAGTCAAACAACCAAAACCGTTTCACTGTGAGCACATTGATGAACTTTTGCTAACCGTTTTACGCAAACCAGATGATGCCATATGGCAAGCGATGTTACACATTGAACGCATTAAAAATGAGCTCACCGAGTTCCGTTCCGGCACTCATTCCGCCGGTTACGACGTGGGATATTTATTACAATTATGGCGCAAAGCCCATGGTGATGCGGTTAAGATGAATCATGGCATTGGCCCCTTACCTTTGACTACTGCGACTGGCACTTTTATGCGGCTTAAATCGAATAAATAAATTCACACCGACTAGCCGAAATCAATTAGGCTGGTCATTGGTATTATTGGATGGTTCTGCCTATTAACTTTTCTCTCAAACCGTGTTAACCACAGAGTTCACAGAGCACATGGAGTGGGGAGTTCAGCCAATGGCGTGAACTTAAGAAGTACCTTTAGTTCTTCGGCTTCCATACGCCGTTTCTAATTTTTCATCAGTATTTCGCTGGTTTTCGCCAATGATCTCTAACGTCCTACAGGTACCTGAAGAAGATATTAACCAC
>SYDV01000034.1 GCA_005801395.1 Planctomycetia bacterium
AAATATTGCACGTCCAAACCGACAAAGAGTAATGATTTCACTTCAGAAATGGAGGCGCGTGAAATATCTAGGAAATGGGCAAAGTCACGATCTGTGCCACGATCAAAACCTTCGGCAATATTGCTCATACCTGAAATGGCGGCACGACGTATTTGATCGCGAAATGCGAAATCTTTTGCTACAGCACCTTCCGATGAATGTAGATACACAGCTCGAACTAATTCGCGAGCCGCTTGCCAAGCCTTTATTTCAGTAAAGCGTTTAATCGTCATCAAATACTCTCATCACAATAAGACATCGGACATCGGACACCGGACCGAGGCAATCCCTATGGAACTTGTACATGTTCCAATAATCGCTCAACCAACGCATCGCTCGATAACGATTCGGCTTCCGCTTCATAGGATGGGTGTAAGCGATGGCGTAAAACATCAGCAGCGATGGCTTTGACATCTTGGGGCGTGACAAATCCGCGCCCATCTAAGAACGCTTGTGCGCGTGCGGCTATGGCGAGCGAAATGGTGGCGCGCGGACTGGCGGGCACATCAATCATTCCGACCAGGGAAGTGATACCGACACCTTTGGGATCACGGGTCGCGCGGACTAATTTCACGCAATAATCTTTAATGCGATCATCCATGTGGACGCTATCAAGCATGCGTTGGGCAAGTTGCAGTTGTTCAATGGTGAGCACGCGATTCACCGTGACGCCGTCGCGGCTGAGCGCGCGATCCAGAATGAGGCGCTCTTCGCTCTCCACGGGATAATCAACTTTTACCTTCATTAAAAAACGGTCAGTTTGTGCTTCTGGTAACGGATACGTGCCTTCTTGTTCCAAGGGATTTTGCGTCGCGAGTACTAAAAATGGCTTAGGTAGTTGGAACGTTTCGTCGCCAATGGTTACTTGGCGTTCTTGCATCGCTTCCAGTAGCGCGGATTGGACTTTGGCTGGAGCACGATTGATTTCGTCGGCCAGAACTATTTGCGCAAATATGGGGCCTAAGCGCGTGGTAAATTCGCCTCCAGCATAGATACGCGTACCAACAATATCTGCCGGTAATAAATCTGGAGTAAATTGAATGCGACTAAATTTTGCTGCCATCGCCTGAGCTAAGGTTTTCACCACGGTGGTTTTGGCCAACCCAGGAACCCCTTCGAGTAACAAATGGCTGTCACATAACAGACCAATCAACAGGCGACGCACGAGGTCACGTTGACCAACCAAGACTTTGCCGATTTCGGCTTCGACTTGGCGTATCGGTTGGGCGGCATCCGCAAAAGCAGCAGCAGGGGCGTTCATTGGCAACTCCAAGGACGAATAAGGACGTAGCACACTAGCTAGCCTTTCACGCCTGCCAACGCAGGGGCTGTGGGGGCATGGGTTTAGGCCGGAAGGCAAGAAATTTGGGGACTGAAGGCCTCGTCGTTAGGAAAAAGCGGAGTTCACCAGACCCCGTTCGCGTCATTTCTCATCATTTTCCCAGCTAAAAGTCGTATTTCACCAGATATAAGAGATCTCGGCTACTTGTTGGTCGAGTTCAGCCGGGTCGGTCACGGGGCGATTACACGCCATTCCAATACATAAATAGCCAGAGGCCTTGCCCTTTACCTTTGGGACCGGGACCATGGCAGGAAAACGTTTTCGCAGTTCGGCTTGTACCGGATCGCCGGCGTGGGTGACGATCACGAGGCGAGGTTGGTATCGGCGATGGGTAACGGAAAACAACGCACGCGTGTCGGGGGCAGCGGGATCGCCGACGATAACCAAATGCGGATTGGGACCAAGTTGCTGATCAATAGCGCAAAGCAGCCCAGGGTTTTGCAGCAGGTCGCCGCCGTTTTTTGTAATGGCTGTCGCTAACAGGACATTGGCGCGCTCACGAAATGCATCATCGTCAGTGATCGTCGTAAGTCGTAGTAAATTCATGATTCCAAGTTCTTTCGGTAATGGGCTGGGTTCATTGACGCGGTATTTAGTTGCGGCTTCGACCCAATACTCCCGATCCATCCGATCTTGAAGCGTGATCGCGGCGGCCAACCAACGGGCTTCGCCTGCGGCCTGATATAATGCCAGTGCTCCGTGTATAACTGACAGGCAATCATCCGCCGTCGTACAGCGCGTTAGCAGAAATTCCTCAGTCTGTGCCGCAGCGGTGTAATAGTCCTGCTGGCCAAATACGACAGAACCACGAGCTAAGGCCGCGACCATCAGTCCATTCGAAGATGGATTCATCGTTTCATCTCGCGCAGGAGGTTGGCTGATATTTGCCGTCGTCGCTAACGCATTGGTCGTAGCGAATCCACCCGTGGTCAGACGCAAATCACGCAGAACAAACGTGAATAGTCCTTTGGCTGCTTCGCGACAATCGGCATTCTCGCTAATTTGCATGGCATCCAATAGCACTTCGGAAATAAGTGCCTGTTCCAATAACGACTTGGTTGGAGACTTTACTTGAGCGCTCGGCTCAGCTGAGAAAAAGCCTCCATGCACCGTGTCGTGTCGCAAACTTTTGGTGATCATCGACCAATATTTCGTAGCAACGTCTAAGGTCGGTTTAGGCTCGGTTTGTCGGGCGATCATGCGCGTGACGAACGCAATTGATTGGGGCTGATTTTGAGCCACTTGTAATTCAAGCGACAGTTGTTTTTTTAACGCCAGTTGCAGCAGTTGTCGTCGTGCCACATCGTCATCAGCGGCGTTGGCGAATAAAGGCGATAGCGCACCAAGGACCGCGATAGACCAACCGACCATGGTGCGATGATTCATACAAAATTAATTCCTGGGGTGCCCGATACGACTTCACCGATTATGGTTGCTGGAGTGTCGCCACCGTTCCGTAATGCGGTTACTAATGCTGCGGCGTGAGTCGGTGCCACGGCGATCAATAAGCCGCCGCTGGATTGCGGATCAAAGACGGCGTGATTGCGTACGCGCTCAACCGAATCGGCGATGGTGGCGCGATCGCCAGCGTACAGACGATTCGATTTATCGCCGCGCGTCAGGCATCCGGCAGCGATGGCTTGCTCGACACCAGGCAGCAATGGTAATTTGTTGGTTTCAATACGCAGTCGAACACCGCTGGCGGTCGCTAATTCACTTCCATGTCCGGCGAGTGAAAATCCGGTAATGTCAGTTGCCGCGTGCACGGGGAAGCGCTGCATGGTATCGCCCGCATGCCGATTCAGCCGCAGTAACGTAGCAAGCAGTGCTTGATAATCAGCCGGAGCGATCACGCCTTTTTTGGTCGCCGTCGCCATAATGCCCGTGCCTAGTGCTTTCGTTAACACCAACACATCGCCAACTGCCGCGCCAGCGTTGGCAAAATAGCGTTCCCCAGGGCGAATACGGCCAGTAACTGCCAGTCCATAAGTCATTTCTGGCGATTTAACCGAATGACCACCGACAATCGGACAGCGTGCCTCAGCACAAACCTTGGCACCACCAGCAAGAACGCTCCGGAGAATCTCAGGCCCAAGGGTTTCCGGATAATGAACAATATTGAGGGCAAATAATGGTTCGCCACCCATGGCATAAACATCGGATAAGGCATTGGTCGCCGCGACCGCACCGTAAATTTCTGGATCGTCAACAATCGGCGTGAAAAAATCCACGGTGGATACCAACAATTGTCCACCGAGGTCATAAATCGCCGCATCATCGCACTGACCAAATCCAACCAGCACACGCGGATCGTTTGGCCAAGTAATGCCAGTGAGCGCTGCTGATAACATGTTGGGATCCAGCTTCGCCGCGCACCCGGCACAACTCACCGTTTGGGTCAGGCGCACACTCGCATTATCAACCATCGAATACCTCGAAAATAAAAAGATGATCAGAGACGAATCACGAATAAGACCAATTCCGAGTCATGCTTGCCTAAAGCGAAAGAAGATGAACAAGAGGAACGGAGCAACGGAGGAGATAAAAAGCCTGAGGCGAGAGAA
Organism: Planctomycetia bacterium; assembly: GCA_005801395.1. Next base: position 3,946 of record SYDV01000034.1, read on the forward strand.
ATAAAAGAGCAAGAATTTCCCGGCAATCTTCTCTCTTCTCTCTTTCTCCGTTTTTCCGTTCCTCTTGTTAATTCTTTCTTCCTTTACATCCGGCATAGATGACTCGGAATTGGTATTAATAAATGGCGGGAAAGTGTAGGAGTCGAACCTACCTGAGATGTTGCCACCTCACCAAGGCTTTGAAGGCCCGAGGCCGCACCGGCGGCCACACGATCCCAGATGAATGCAGACGCTACAGAGACGAATGAATATCCCAATCATTTCATAATTTTTTACCCACCACGTGCGTGAACTACTTGAAGCCGCTAACTTACGTACGGTCACCTTCAGGGGTCTCATAATCAAGACTCTCTCCTAAGCTCGGAATCGGTAATATCCGTTGGTTACCCAATTGGCGCAGATCGCCGACTCGTTTCGTTACATGATTGGCGTCCAGCCAATCGCACAGCGGGAAACTGTATTTACGAGTTAATTGATGGCATTCCTTCAGCCAATGCAGCAGATCAATGGAAGCGGCGGAATTTTCACCGTGCTGAGCAACGATTTCTGCGATCAATTTCGTGCCGGTTTGGCGATGGAGGTGTTGACGGTCGTTGAGTTGCAGCAGCCAACCACGTTCACGCAGCGCAAAAAGCGCACGTTCAGCGCGCTTGGCATCGGCCAACGTCGCACAGGCGGGAAAATCATACGGCGGCTGCAAGCCAGCGGTGCGGTACAGGACCAGCAGGCGACGGGCATCCGCAAGCAAGCTCGCAGGAAATGGTGGGATCGCTTGTGGTGCCGTAATTAAATTGCCACGTCGTAACAATTTTCCGTTATCGACCGCTGCGGCGATCAGATCATCGCCTACCGCGCTCGGCATGGATGGCCATAAACTGATCGGCAGTGCTGCCGCCTCCCACCAACAGCGCTCTGGTTGGGCGCGTAGTTTATTGGTTAACGCTTCGATGATTTGTTCCCCAGCTTTGCGCCAACCAATGCCAGTCCATAACCAACATTTTTGACCACTGGTCCGGCGTACCAAACGCGTTCCAGCAGCGAGGAATAAGTCCGCTGCTGGCCCAGGGCCACCGGCCCAGGCGATGACGTCGGTTTCACTTGCCGGTAGCGGTCGTAGCGCGTCAAGATAAGCGAGAAGCCGATCGCCGCCCAGCGCGGCGGAGAAGTAATCGATCGTCGCGGTAGCAAAACGTTTATGCCGCGGCGGAGCAGCATCGACCACCAGGCCACCGGCAATATTCGCGGACGGACTTGGTCGGCGAGCCACCAAACGATCACCGGCACGTAGGTATAAGGGTGTTGCTAATTTAACCTGCACATCGTGGACGCCGGCGTTCACGGTGTCGGCGTGAAGGAGATTAACTTGGGCAAAAACGGTGGTGGTACCGTGGTGCAGCTCTAAACGCTGGCGATGTTTGAGCCCGATTGGCAAAACCTCAAAACGTACATCAGCCAGCGTCGTTTCCCGCAGGGTTCCCGGCGTCGCTAACCAGGCTCCACGGGTGATGGTGTCGCGTTCAATACCAGCCACATTTACCGCGGTCCGCTGCCCAGCGCTGGCCTGATCGACGGCGACGCGATTCACTTGTAGTGAGCGCACGCGCGCCAATCCACCTGGGTATATTTCAAGCGTGTCACCAATAGAAATGGTTCCCGATAACAAGGTGCCAGTTACCACGGTGCCATGACCAGCAAGCGTAAATACGCGGTCGATTGGCAGACGCACGTGCTCGCCCTGGGTTTGACGTTTGGTCGCGCGCGCCTGCGTAAACAGCCATTTTTTTAATTCAGTCATGCCAACGCCCGAGCGCACGCTGACCGCTAAGGGTGGAAATGCGGCTAATGGCGAACCGGCAACTAATTCGCTGGCCGCAAGCGCCGTAGCCTGAAGTGTGGCGGCATCAACGGCGTCGGCTTTGCTAATGACGACCCGTCCCCAGCGAACGCCGAGTAATTTTAAAATATCAAGGTGTTCGCGACTTTGTTCGCGCGGGCCTTCGTCAGCAGCAATCACTAAAAGACAGCCATCAATGCTGCCAGCACCTGCTACCATTTGCGCAATAAAACGTTCGTGCCCTGGACAATCGATAAATGCGAGATCGCAGTGGTCGCCAAGGTCTTTTTTTTCACCCGGTAAAAAAGCAAAACCCAACTCAATGGTCATGCCGCGTAGTTTTTCTTCCGGCAGACGATCAGGGTCTGAGCCGGTGAGTGCGCGCACTAAACTACTTTTACCGTGATCAACATGACCAGCTGTGCCGATCACGACTTGCGGTGGCGCGTGGCGAATAACTGGCAGGTGCGCAGGACGAGCGTCAGCCATGAGTTGTGCGCTCAGTAGTCGCACGATTAATCGCTGCGGCAAGCACGGCGACTTCGTTTTCCGCCACGGTGCGCAGATCAATCAGCACGGCGTCTCGCGCGATGCGTGCGATGACATGAGCAGGACCAAGTCGCAGTGCGCGGGCGATGCGATCAGGCGCATAACCGCGCAACGCTAACACCCAGGTTGCTGGACCCTGTGTTGGCGCGGCACCAGAACCCACGGCACTTTTCCCTGGTTCCAGTGTGGCATGGCTATTGGCAGAAAGCAGCGCGAATAATTTTTCTGCGCGGGCTTTCACCGACGCAATCGGCTCAGTCAATAATGCCAGGGTTGGAATGGTAACGTGAGGATCACCGAGCAAGTAATCCTGCAACGTTCCAGCGAGTGCGGCGAGCACCAGTTTATCGACGCGCAAGGCTCGGGCGAGTGGATGGCGTTTGCAGGCGTTAATTAATTCCTGTGAACCTAAAATAATTCCGGCCTGTGGACCACCGAGTAATTTATCGCCAGAACAGCAAACTAAACCCGCACCAGCAGCGAGTTCATCACCGAGTCTTGGTGCCTGAATGCCTATGCTTGTCAGATTAACCAAACAGCCCGAGCCTTGATCCACGCCCACTGGTATTCCGCACTCTGCTCCGAGCGCGACCAATTCACTGGTCGTGACTTCGGCAACGAAACCTTCTTGAATGAAATTGGATTTATGAACCTTCAATAATAAGGCGGTGTTGGGGGTAATCGCGCGGCGATAATCCTCAAGGTGGGTTTTATTGGTTGAGCCCACTTCGACCAAGCGACATCCGGCTGATGCCATGATCTCTGGCACGCGGAAACTGCCGCCGATTTCAACCAATTCACCACGGCTGACAATGACCTCACGACCTTGCGCAAGGGCTTGTAACATTAATACGGTGGCGCCCGCACAATTATTGACGACCAGCGCCGCCGCGCAGCCCGTCAGCTGACGCAATAATGGTTCAATGTGATCTTGGCGGTCACCGCGTGCGCCATCGTCTAAATCAAATTCGAGTTGGCAGTAACCACCCAGTGTCGCGCTAACCGCAGCGCGTGCGCGTGCGCTCAGCGGCGCACGACCAAGGCCCGTGTGCAAAATAGTGCCTGTCGCATTGATCGTCTGCGGCAGTGGTAATTGAGCCAATGTCGCCGCGGCTAAGCGAGCGTGCGCCATGGCGGCTTCAAGCACCGCGCTTTTATCGGTAAATTCCATTGAGCCATCAACCATGGTTGCACGTAAACCATCAATCGCTTGGCGGGCGAGTTGACTCGCAAGCGCTGTTGGCAAACCAGTTGTGCGCAACGATGCGGCGACAACTTCGACAGCAGGTAACAGGCGCAAGGCGGCATTCATGTTGGTCAACGTGCGCTTTGGAATAACGCATGCAATCGTTGGTCGCTTAGGTGCCGCTTCACTGCATGATCTATTGAGAAAATGGCGCCCACCAAGCGGTCGCAGATCAAACATAAAAAAACCGGAGAAGTGGGATTATCGACTTCTCCGGTTTTACTTATCCACGAAACCGTGAGTTTACTTGGCTATTTGGTTTCAGATGCCAATTTACCATACTTCGTATCAGGGAATTTCTTGGCTAACGTGGCCAAATTTGCCTTGGCTCCTTCAGTCGCTCCAGCCTTGGGTGAACTGAGGAGTTCTTGGCATTGGCGATAAATCGATCGTGCCTGAATTTCGTTTTTTAATTCTTTGGATTTCGTCAGATCTTTGTAGCGCAGAGAGGCCTTTTTTAGTTCAATTCCCTGACTTTCAGTCAGTAAGGTCTCTAGATCTTCATAAGTTTGCATTGTCGCCGGTGCTTCGACTAATGCCGCTTCACGGCTTTCAAACGTTGGTTTAACGACCGCAAGAATCTTTGCGGCATCACTGCCGAGTGCGGATTTCTGTTTAGCCACGGCCATCAGCGTTTTGATGCAATCTGGTTTTTGGCGTTCAACCATCCACCACAGTTCTTGTGCCTTCGGATCGGTGAGTCCTTCGATTGGGAAACGATGGCTGCCGCTACTGGGGTCACTCATCGCTGTTTTGACGTCTGATACATTGCTGAAATTTCCGGACTTACCGCCTGGGGAAATTTTGTACCGCTGCATAATATTTTTGGTGCTGATATTTTTAGCATTAGGTGGATCAGTGGCCCATAGGGCGTTTTCCATGCCATAATCTTTACTAAAAGCTGGCAGATCTGCCAAAGATACATCAGGAGTCACCAAGACTAACATCGCTGGGACTTTTTCTTTTTCGATATAATCATGAATCGCCTTTGCTTCCTTCCCGAGGAAAGCTAAAGACGAAGGTCAATGGCCGCAGTAATAAACCAGAAAGAGACTTTGTTTGGAATAATCATCACTGCTATGACTCTTGCCATCAGCGAAGCGCAGCCCAGTAAAGTGATCTACGGCGGCTAACGTATTGCTTGCCATAAACATGGCAGCAAGGGCAAGCCCGAGGAAGGAAACTGATCGCATGGAGGCTCCTTTTTCACGAAGTAGAAAACGAGAATCGATACCACGACAACAGGTGGTCACGGTAAAGGAATGTCGAAATTTGTCTATTGATGTCTGCACATTTGTCTTTCCCCGTGCAGTGCGTTGGAAAGCCTGTTGCCAATGGATGACGTTGGGCACTAATCTGGGTAAAATTAGACTTCAATCATGCGGCGCTAACGGATCAGTACCACTATCTCAAAACGTTTTATCACATGAAGTTAGGCGTATGTAATGCTGACAACTCGGTTGCCTCAGCCTGATCGAAACCGAGTTGACTTAAACGAGCGCGGCGGCCGGCGTCCATGTCGCGGCGGAGGGCTTGGACTAAGTCGTAGCCGCGCCCGATGGCGGTTGGAGTAACTTCACCGGCTGCCAGTACTACGAGCGCGTCGAGTACGACTTGGTTCAGTCCGGTGGTGTGTTGTAAGGTATCGTTTCTGCGTCGGACGGCGGCTGCTAGGCGCTGTCGTTGCCCTGGATCGTTGGATAATAATTGGCGTAAATGACCGATACCAAACGCGACGTGGCGGCTTTCGTCTTGAATTATCAAACGCATCATCGTTTGCGTTAATGGATCGGGTGCGTGGCGCTCAATAAAGGCGAGCAGGGTAAGAAAAGTTCCCTCGCCCATGACGGCTAACATAAATGATGCGAGCACGAAATCAGGTTCTTCCACCAACGTTTGTAACGAGCGTTGACCGAGGGCCGTAGAGCGTCCGATGCCAGCGGAACATAATTCGGCGCGCCGCGTAAATACCTCGCAATGACGAGCTTCATCGGCGGCCTGAATAGCGAGCACCTGCATGATTTCGCGGAAATGAGGATGAATTTGAGCAAGGAACCGCGCGGTAACCAACAGTGCGGCGTTTTCATTTTCAATTAAGAAGGTCATTATTTGCGCAAGCGCGGCATCGACGATGGGGGATAAAACTGGGGGTGTCCAATCGAGTGCCCGTGCCGGATCCCACTGCGCTGCCGCAGCCTGAGCGTAGAGTCGCGGCGCATCGTCGCTCCACACGGGGTCACGTTGATTGAGGGAGAAATGAAATTCTGGTGCACCAGCTTCCAGCAATGCGCCGCGCGCTGCTAATCCCCAACGCCCTGGAGCAGTCGTCACGGGTTGGTGAGGTAATTTGGTATCACCGGTACGCTCCGCATTGAGCCAACGGGCATCAATTGCTTCGCCGCGTACGATCCAACCAACTTCTTGAGCGCCGGGCGCTGCGGGAATATATCCATGTCCGATTGCGCGACACCAAGCGGCTAGATGAATATTTAAATCAGGTGCGCTACCGCAAACGGCCAAGTGTGCACCGACGGCAAGCTTAATGAGCGCAGCTTCAATTAATACATGTGCGCCACGATCAAGGCCTAGCTCATCAATAGCGATAGTTGTTGGCAATGATGGCTCCGGAACGGTCGTAAAAGGCAAAGGCATCGACGGACTCCTCAAGCGCGGCGTAGCGATTAATGCGCCCATCTCGCCAAGCTTTTAGTCCTTCGAGATCAAAGAGCGGTCTGACGACGGGATCAGCATAGGACATGCTCATCAGCAATTGACGGAAATTCGCCAATGGTCCTGTGAGTTGCCCTCCCACTTTGCTGATGGAGGTGAAGTTACAGTGGTCATATGGGGCGGTCTGAGTAATGATGCGGGTGTTGCCTGGGGAAAGTGTGCCTTCATTGGTGA
>SYDV01000470.1 GCA_005801395.1 Planctomycetia bacterium
CTTTGGTGTCCATCTTTCCAGGCTTACCCAATAATTGTGCGCATAAATTCAATCCGCCATTCACCTGAGTGGCTCCTTGATTACCAATAAAATCCTGCAGATCCAAATGGGCCGCGGTGTTAAATCGATTACGTGGCTGGCTGTAAGTATTTCCTGGAGCATTATACCAAGATGGCACCGCGATCCCGTACCGATAAGCGCACAGTTCTAACACCGGAATATCAAAGAATCGTCCATTAAATGTCACCAGCGTTGGTTGACCATAGGCTTGCCACCCCTTCCAAAAATTTCGCGTAATCACCTGCGGGCGAAACTTAGGGCGATCAATGGTGGTCACTTCGATGAGTCCATAATCCCCAGCGACTTTGGCAATCGCAATCGATACCGGTAATTGAAACGTATACGGAATAAAATCACTTTTTCCGCCAGACTTCTCTAACAGTTCAGCGCGCTGTTTAGCCACGGCTGCTTCGGGCGATAATTCTTTTAGTTCGGGATAACGCACCCGTTGAATTAATCGTCCGTCCGCTACGGTTTCGATGTCGAAGATCAGGTAGGCCGGTTTATCGTTCATACGCGGCAGTGTGTAATAGATGCGCGTAGGGCCAGTGCCAGTTATTACCCCGACCGGTTGCTACATCACGCATTCAATGCACGATGCCAAAATACTGCAACAAGGCGATTATTGATGACCGTTTATGCACCAACTACCACGGCAGAAGTGGTCGCCGCCGGATTGATCCTGCGCCGCCATACACCAACAGGTTCGTTATGGTTATTGATGCAAGCCAGCAAACACGGTGAATGGGGATTTCCCAAAGGACATCAAGACGCAGGTGAAACGCCGATGCAAACCGCCCTCCGCGAATGCGCCGAGGAATGCGGGATTGCCTTGGTTGCGATAGAAGGCAAACCCCTAGAAGCCACCTATCGTCTGCCGAGCGGTAAAATGAAATCCGTCATTTATTATCCAGCGATCACCAGCCAAGTGGAAGTCGTTTTGAGCGAAGAGCACAAAGCCGCCGCGTGGCTAGGTGCCGAGGCAGTCAAAAAACGCCTACCTCATGCAAACATTACTTTATTATTCCGAGCGTATGTGCACAGTTTGGGACGTGAATAAATATGGTCTGCCTGCATTTTTATGAAGCACTTGATGATGGGCCACGATTTGATCGCACTGAATTAGATGATTATTTAATTACCCTGTCCACAATTGAATTGAGTGGCTCAGTTGGTGATGCTTATCGCAGTGGCCAATGGCGTAACAGCGATACTGGTGCGACGTGCCAATTTGATTTAGGCACGGTGCCAGTGGAAGAAGATCACCTGCATCCACCAACCGCCTATGATGGTTGGCGTGATATTGGTTTAACCATACATGTACCGCTAGCTGGTCCGCATTGGTTATGTGTCGAAACTTTACAATGGGTAGAAAGCTTATTGTTGCAATTTCCGTCCCTGAAAGCGCTGGATACAGAAGATACCAAACATGAAACGGGTGAGGGTCCCGGTCATTGGCATCGTCCACGAGTTTTGGCTAGCTGGGAAAAATTACACCAAGTCCAAAACCAAAATCGCACTGATCTGTATCGCATGGGGCGATTAGCGAGTGTCTGTTTATGGCGTTATCGCCGTGAACGCGCTCGCGCTCGCTTAGCCCACCCTGAACTCTTTTGGCCAGACGCTTTAGTGGTATTGGATCAAGTTGACCACTGCGCACGTAGTGCCGTCTTATTGCCTGATCCCATGGTTCCGATGGCATTACCACCAGTTGAACTGGTGGTGACCGGGTCCAATCGCTCAGCATTGGTGTTACCTGCTGACACGTTGTCGGCGGTAGGCGGCGAAGCCCTGCCAATTGGCCAATCGCAACGCCTACTTCCGAGTGAAACCATCACCAACGCCTTAACCAAGGCCGCCGCGCTGCCTGTCAGCCGTTTTCGAGCGCTCGGTGACTACGATTGGACCGACTAGTTTTCACTAATAAGTTGCACAAACAGGCTCTACAAATGAGTCGCTATGCAAAGCGCACACCCCAATGACGTACCACGTCGCTGGGCTTGCAACTTTTATGCAACGCTTTGACAGTATAGCACAATGAGCGCGACCTTCGCCTGCCCGCACTGTGGAGCAACCTACCCACGTAAACCAGTCTTAGTTGGACGGGCTGTACGCTGTACCACGTGTAAAAATGCGTTTTGTTTACGCGAAGACGGTGTTGCCGATCCAGTGACCATGGGCGAACCACCCGTCGCCCATCAACAACCAACGACACCGGCAGCCGAACCGGTGGCACCGACCGTGGTAACGAAACCATCAGCGCACACGGCACCACCGGCAAATAAACCTCCTCCCAAACTCAATACCGGTTGGGGTCTCGATTTAGAAGTTGAAGAGCCAACCGCGCCCGCAGCACAAACAGCGCCTGCGTCAGAGCCAGAGCCTGCCACAAAAAATAAAACCGCAGCATTTGCTTCTTCTTCGTCACGCAAATCTGAACGATTAACGGCTCAGCAAAGTGACGCTCGTCGCGAGATGGCAGCAACCCTTGCCAGCTCCATGAGCGAGGCGCTAAAATCTGAATCAGTTAAGCGTGAAGAACAATCAGCAAAAATAAAAAATAATAAGACTGAAGGCAAAGTTGGAAAAATTGGTCCCGCCGTATTAACTGGTCAAGGTGTCGAAGAGGCACGCGATCGGCGCAATTTCATTCTCTACGGTTTAGCCGCCATGGTGGTCATTGCTGGTCTGTGGTGGTTAATATTCACCAATTCACCTCAAGCGGCAGCAATTGCGGCGTTTACCGCTGAAGTCGACACACAACGCATTCGCAATGGTCAGCGTGTCCAAGCCATTCAAGAACGTGCCTGGCTCGTTGGTTTGCCCCCTGCCAATATTGGCGTTCCGCCGGTTATTGACATGCATGATGCCAGAATTGGCTCCGCACGTTCAGTGCAAATCGCTGCCGGCGCAGAGGTGTTTGCCGCAATTAAAGACTTGGTGCCGGTAGAACCTGGACCTGTCTGGGTACCCGCCGACCGTGTAGCAGAATTGGACCAATACCGCAGTGAAAATCAGAAAGAAAAAGAATTTATCAATACCGTACTCAAGCGCGAGAAAAAAGCCGTTAGTCATCCCGCCCTGCTCGAGAAATTACAACAATTGACCGGCATGGATGCGGACGACGCTCAGTTAATAGACCTTTTTATTCGCGGCCGCACCTCCATTGATGGAAGCAACGATATTATAAAACGTTGGATCGCAGGCGATGTCCCCGTGAAATGTGAAATCTTACGCTTCACAGGCAACAAAGGCCTGATGTTACTCAGTCGTGGACAATCATATAAAACGAACGAAATCACCTACGAAGGCCAACTCTTACGCTTTATTGGTCCAGGCTGGCCTGAAGAATGGAAAGTGCTAACGCTCACCACCGCGCTCAAGTCGCAGTTTTAATCGTCTCTCGGCCCTTAACGCAATTAAATCATAAAACGTCGTAGAATTGCCTTTCTACGACGTTTTATTGTTTTCCGCAGTGCCGCTTAACTTGCCGCAGCTTGGCGCTGGCCGCCGACCACTTGGCTCAACAAGTTTTGCACCTGTTTAGCAAAACTCGCCGCATCATCTAATTTGCCACCTTCAGCTAAAACCGCTTGGTCGCGCAATACGGCGACATATTGCGGCAAAGAATTATTATTCGCATCGTTATGATGCATAGCTTTTAAACGTTCGACTAATGGATGCGTCGCATTTAATTCCAATACGCGCTGCCGCGGTGGAACTGCTTGGCCCATGCGGCGCATCATTTCTTCCATCTGAGCTGAGCTACCGGCTTCAGCATCAACCAAACAGCAAGGGCTATCGGTCAAACGAGAGGTTAGGCGGACATCGCTGACTTGCTCTCCCAACGCCGTTTTACAAAAGCCGAGGAAACCTTCGTAGGTTTTACTCTTTTCTTCCAGCGCTTTTTTATCTTCATCACTGGCTAGATCAGCGGTACCAACGGCCACATTAACCAAACTTCGTTTATCAAATTCAGTTAAATGTGAGACCACCCATTCATCAACCGGGTCAGTAAAGAATAAGACTTCCCAACCATTTTTCTTAAAGCCTTCTAAGTGCGGGCTAGATTTTGCCGCCTCCAATGATCCGGCCAAAACAAAATAAATCTTTTCCTGACCCGTTGGCATGCGACGTACGTAATCTTCTAAACCCGTGGTAAGCGTCCGCGTTTCGCCTTCTGCAGGAGTACCTAGCGTCCAAGTCGAGCGTAAACGTACAATGCGCGCCACGCGTTCTTTGTTTTCGTTATCGGTCACCAAACCTTCACGAAGAACTGGCCCAAATTGTTCGTCAATCGCAGCAAAGGCTTGTTTATCGGCCTCTTCGGAGGACGAGGCTAATTTCTGCAAATGATCTAAAATACGTTTGACCAATTGTTTTCTGAGTTTGGCCACGGTATCTTGCTGTTGCAAGATTTCACGGCTCACATTGAGCGGTAAATCATCACTGTCGACAATACCACGTACAAAACGCAGATATTCGGGCAACAGATCTTTACAGTCATCCATCACAAAGACGCGACGCACGTACAAATGTAATCCTTTACGATCGCGATCGAACATATCCATCGGCCGTTTGCTTGGTACGAAAATTAAAGCAGTGAACGACATCGTGCCTTCAATGGTAAAATGAAGACGTGTCGCGGGATCATCCCACATACGGCAGGCTGACTTATAAAATGCTGCGTACTGCTCGTCGGTTATATCGTCTTTATTACGTGTCCATAATGGCTGACCTGCGTTGACTTGTTCTGACTCTTCTTTGACGCCTTTTTTCTTATCTTCATCGCTGATGTACTTCGGCAGCATGATGGGATAGGTCACGTAGTCGCTATATTTTTTAATCAATTCACGCAGGCGCCACGTTTGGGCAAAATCTTTGGCATCATCTTTCAGATGAAGAGTCACGGCCGTGCCACGTTGCGCGCGTGCGATAATCTCGGTGCTAAAGTTACCATCGCCGGTGCTTTCCCAACGCACACCAGCATCGCTCGATACGCCAGCAGCGCGACTTTCAACCACGATTCGATCTGCCACCATAAAAGCTGAGTAGAAACCCACGCCGAATTGACCAATCAAATTGGCATTCTTGGACTCGTCGCTACCCATCTTCTGTAAAAACGCCTTCGTGCCTGATTTGGCGATGGTTCCGAGGTGCTCAATGGCCTCCGCTTCACTCAAACCAACACCGTTATCGGTAATGGTTAGGGTCTTTGCCTCAACATTTACTGAAATTTCGACCTTTAATTGATCGTCACCTGCCAACAAAGCATTGTTAGTGAGCGCTTGAAAGCGCAGTTTATCACAGGCATCAGAGGCGTTGGATAATAATTCGCGTAAAAAAATCTCCCGTTCCGAATACAGACTGTGAATCATCAAGTGCAGCAGTTGAGTGACTTCGGTTTGGAACGTGTGCTGGGTCATGGGATGAGAACTCCTGGGTCAAAATGACAGCTTTAAGGGCGTGTGAGCCAACTTACTTGCAACTAGAGTGCCAGACTTTTGTGACTCGAGGGGTCAACGAGAAGCAAGCGGAATTGCCCTGCGCACAATGCTCGCACGATGTCCAACATGCAGCCTGCGTTAATCGATACCCATTGCCACCTGACCAACCAAAAGTTTATCGATGATGTCGATACTGTGATCGCCGCAGCGCAAGAAGTTGGGGTCATCCACTTGATGACCATTGGCACTGGCATTGCCGATGCGAAAGCCTGCCGCGTTTTGGCGAAGCGATATCCCAACGTCATCAGTTGTGCTGCTGGATTGGACCCGTTTTCATGTCACGAAGCTGGGGATCGCTTCGACACCGCCTTAGCGGACTTAGATGACTTATTAGCGACAGGAGCTTATCGCGCGCTTGGTGAAATTGGTTTAGAATATTTCCACACTCTCGCGCCACACGAGGTCCAACAACAACAGTTTGAAGCGCAACTTGATTTAGCTGTACGCCACGATTTGCCGGTGGTCATTCATTCTCGCGATGCACACCCAGATGTATTAACTATCTTACGACGTAACCCAAGAAATCGTGGCATCATCCATAGTTTTACGGGAACCGTAGCTGATGCTCATGCATTTCTAGAACTCGGCTGGTATTTAAGTTTCAACGGCATGGTCACCTTTAAAGCCAATGACGTATTACGCGAAGCCGCTGCTATCGTACCAAATGATCGCTTATTAATTGAAACGGATGCGCCTTATCTGGCTCCCATACCACATCGAGGACGGCGTTGTGAACCGGCGTTTGTCCAACAAACGATGAGAGTAATTGCCGAACATCGTGGTCAAAGAGTCGAAGACATCGCCGCTTGGACCACGCGCAATGCTCGACTTCTGCTCGCTCTACCTTAATTTATTATTTCGTCATATCATTATTATCCATTACTGGAGCTGTTCCAATAACAGGCGTAGTCGATACTGGTCCACCTGCGATTGAACTATCGCCATCTTCTTTGCGCCGTAACGATACATGGTTGCCAATAACTTTTAAATTGCGTAACAATGCTTCCATTCGCGAAATACTGAGCGGTTTAACTAAGTAGCCATCGCATTGATTATGAAAGGCATGTCGCACGGTGTCGTAATCGCCTAAAGCCGTGGTCATGACTATTTTCGCGCCCCAACCCTCCTGTAATCCTGCGCGACGTTCTAGGGTGCTGATCGCACTTAACGCCTGCTTACCGTCCATGACTGGCATCATAATATCGAGGAAAATAATATCGTAGAGCTCACCTTTCACAAAAGAACGCGTCACCATTTCGATCGCTTCTTTTCCCGTTAAAGCAACTTCGCACGCGCCAACGCGTTCCATCACTCGCATTAAAAATTTGCGGCACGTTTCATCATCATCGACAACTAAACAACGCATGTTCGATTCCCTTCATCTGCGATGAGCGCTATTCGCTACCTTATGATAAGGAGCGCTTAACAGCAGGTTACCGTATGGAGTCCGAAACGTCCACTGTTCGATTCAGAGATGTCCGGTTAGATGACTCACGCAATGCGCTTCAAAATGAATTGAAGTGTAACGATTGCAACGACTTGCGACGCTCCTGAGGACACTTGAAAGCTCCTACAACGACTTCAACGCAGCAGGCTCATTCATAACTTTCTGCATCAGTAGGGAACTTCAGTTCTTTAACGTCCTGATGATAATGGCTGAACGCTTTGACCATCTCGTCTGACAGCGACGCATACTTACGCACGAAGCGTGGATGAAATTGGGTATTCATGCCCAACATATCTGGCGTCACCAAGATCTGACCGTCGCAACCCATGCCTGCCCCAATGCCAATAGTTGGTATTTTAAGCATGTCTGTAATACGACGGGCTAACGCCATCGGTACTTTTTCAATCACCACCGCAAAAGCGCCCGCAGATTCAAAAGCACGCGCAGCATCGATAATCGATTCCGCTTCTAATTCATCAGTGCCACGAGTTTTATAGGTGCCATAATTATGAATAGATTGTGGTTGCAAACCAACGTGTCCCATCACGGGAATACCGGCATCCACCACGCGTTCAACAATTGGTGCCAAGGAGCGTCCGCCCTCCATTTTTACCGCCTCCGCCATACCGTCTTGCATTAATCGTGCGGCGTTTCCCAATGCTTCGTCTGGACTTTTGCGATAAGACATAAATGGCATGTCGGCTACGACTAACGCACGTTTGACCGCACGCGTTACCACGCGCACATGGTATAACATTTCATCCATTTTCATTGGGATGGTTGTATCATTACCAGCAAAAACCATACTGGCTGAATCACCAACTAAAATCATATCAATGCCGGCTTGATCTAACATGCGCGCGGTCAAAAAATCGTAGGCCGTCAACGCCGATACTTTTTCGTTCGCCACCTTCATTTCTTGCAGGCGTAAGGTTGTCACTTTGCGGTTGAGCTTAGCTGTCGATGAACGTTTCATGGACATTATGCTAACAAGCTGAACCACTAAACCAGTGCCGCACGAGGGTTAAGGCGCCGACGCTGGTTCACCTCCTGAACCATAGCGATTTAAGCGACCGGTAGCGTGATCCAAATCAATGCCCGCCAAGCGATAATCTAATGCCGCATCTACCCATTCCCACTCCACCGCCTCACAGCGTTCGATCATGGGTAAATAATCACTAAGCGAGAATGCTCCAATGCGACGTTGTAGCTCGGCCAACGTTTTGGTTTCTTGCGCACCCGTTCGCTGATTCTCTAGCGCGTCCAAGTCGGTGATCGCCCGAGCCAAACGCGCATTGGCCTTATGTGCCTCAGCGCGCAATGCGTGTAATTTGGCAACATAGGAAGCCCGCGCGCGATCGCGCTCCACCGATGCATCTTCCGCGCGCTGCGCCGCATCATCTGGCCAAGGCAAACGAACTGAGGCGCCAAGTTTAAACGACGTGCCTTCTTCACGATCATAAGTCACTGCCGGTCCTAAACGTAATTTCGGGTACTGCCCCATGATCGCCTGGCTGTAACTAAACTCCGCACGTCGATATAAAGCTTCTTCAATTTTCAGCTCAAATCGACCATTGAGCAATTGGCGATCTAAGTCTTC
>SYDV01000471.1 GCA_005801395.1 Planctomycetia bacterium
ATTAATCCGCCGCAATCCGGTATTTTAGGCATGCACTCCATTAAAGATCGCCCAATGGCGGTGAATGGTGAAGTGGTGATTCGCCCGATGATGTATATCGCTCTCAGCTACGATCACCGCATAGTCGATGGCTCTGAAGCCGTTGGTTTCTTAGTCCGCATAAAAGAATTAATCGAAGCGCCAGAAAAATTATTATTCGATCTGTAAGTTTGGTTGACCAACGTTTTCATCACTCGTGTGACCAAGGATAATCTATGTCTTCATTTGATGTTGTGGTTATCGGTGCTGGCCCAGGCGGTTATGTTTGCGCGATTCGCGCGGCACAATTAGGCATGAAAGTCGCCATCATTGAAAAACGTACCGCAGGCGAAAAAATTCGCCTGGGCGGCACGTGTTTAAATGTCGGCTGCATTCCTTCGAAAGCGTTGCTGGATTCGTCCGAACGTTTTTATGACGCGACGAAACATTTTGCCGACCACGGCATCAATGTCGGCAAGCCTAGCATTGACGTATCGGCAATGATGAAGCGCAAAGATAAAGTCGTTGGTGGCCTGGTTGATGGCATCAGTTATTTAATGAAGAAAAATAAAATTGAGGTCTTCACCGGACTCGGCTCATTAAAAGCCGCTGGCCAAGTCACTGTCACTGCCAACGATGGCAAAGTGACCGAATTAACAACGAAAAACGTTGTTTTAGCGATGGGTTCAGTGCCCATTTCACTGCCATTTTTGCCCTACGATAATGCGACCGTCGTACACAGCGACCACGCCATCGCCTTTGATGGCGTTCCGGCTGAATTATTAGTCGTTGGCGGTGGCGTTATCGGATTGGAATTAGGCTCCGTGTGGGCACGACTCGGATCAAAAGTAACCGTGGTTGAATTCTTACCTCAAATTTGTCCGTTCCTGGATGCGGATGTGGCAAAAGAATTACAAAAATCTCTCACGAAACAGGGTCTGACATTTAGCTTAGAAACCAAAGTCACGGGCGTCAGCGTAAAAAATGGCAAAGCCACTTTAACTGCCACTGACAAGGCTGGCAAAGAAATCACCTTTACCGGCGACAAAGTATTAGTGTCCGTCAGTCGTCGTCCGTTGGTTGAAAGTGCAGGATTAGAAAAAGCAGGTGTCGCTTTGACCGATAAAAAGCGCGTCAAAACCGATCACGATTTCCGCACTAATATCCCAGGCGTTTATGCCATCGGCGATTTAATTGATGGCCCGATGTTAGCACATAAAGCAGAAGAAGAAGGCGTGGCGCTCGCCGAATTATTAGCCGGACATAAAAACACCCTCGACCATCATTTAATTCCCAACGTGGTCTACACACATCCCGAAGTAGCCACCGTTGGTTTCACCGAAGCGCAGCTTAAACAGCAAGGCGTGAATGTGAAAATTGGCCGCTTTGGCTTTATCGCCAATGGTCGCGCCAAAGCCGCCGGAGAACAAGACGGCTTCGTTAAAATCATCGCTGATGCCACCAGCGATCGCGTCCTGGGCGCCGCCATTATCGGTCCACGCGCCAGCGACTTACTTGCTGAAATCACCGCCGTGATGTCATTTGGTGGTTCGAGCGAAGATATCGCTCGAACCTGCCACGCGCATCCGACCTTTAGTGAAGCCGTTAAAGAAGCTGCGCTCGATGTGCTGGGACGCGCGCTCCACGCGTAATGTTTCACTGATCGAGTAACGAACGGTTACTCCCGTCTTGCCCCCTCCATCCCACAGCCACCATCTGCTGTCGTGGACTACCTCGTCATTGCCCGAAAATATCGCCCTCAGACCTTCACAGAAGTGACTGGTCAGGGGGTGATTGCCCGCACACTCGCAAACGCCATTCGCTCGAATCGCGTCGCGCATGCTTATTTGTTCACCGGCCCGCGTGGCGTGGGCAAAACCAGCATGGCGCGTATTTTAGCCAAGGCGCTGTGCTGCGAAAATGGTCCAACTGACCATCCGTGCGGCGTTTGCCAAAATTGCACCATGATTACCGATGGGCATCATCCTGACGTGGCCGAAATTGACGCAGCACGATTCAGTGGCGTCGATGCCATTCGCGATTTATCTGATGGAGCGGCATTTTCTCCAACACTCGCACGCAGTCGAATTTATATTCTTGATGAAGTTCATATGCTCTCGAACGCCGCTTGGAATGCGTTATTGAAATTGCTCGAAGAACCACCAGCGCACGTTCGTTTTATTTTTGCCACCACCGAAGTCGAAAAAGTATTAGCCACCGTTTTATCACGTTGCCAACGCTTCGATTTCCGCGCCATTGATCTCGACGATATTGTCGCGCGACTCCGTTCGATTTGCGGTAATGAAAAAGTCACGCTGTCAGAATCCGTGCTGTATCGCATCGCGCGAGCGGCTGGCGGCGGTATGCGTGACGCGCAAACATTATTAGATCAATTAATCGCCGTCAGTGACGGTAAGGTCAACGAAGAAGACCTAAATTTATTACTTGGCGCAGCGCGTGGTGAAGATTTAGATTTATTAATTAGCCAATTAATAACTGGAGAAACCGCCAAGGTTCTGGAATCATTG
>SYDV01000472.1 GCA_005801395.1 Planctomycetia bacterium
CGGGTTTGATTTTGACTGGTCCGAGGTCAGATCGCCTTTGGCTTGTCCGAGGTCTGATTTCGAATTAATAGGCTAAATTGGTCAAATTATTAGCCTCTATTACCATAAATAAAAGACCTCGAACAAGCCGAAGGCGTTCGGACCTCGGACCAGTTAAATTATAACCTAGCACAAGTTCCTTTTCGCCGTAAACGGTAGCGCATGTTAGAAACGATCATGACCGCGCTGCATCAACTCCACGATCCGGAAGGTTTAAAGCTTTTGATAGCCGGATATGGCCTGTGGTTGTTAGTTGGAATTGTTTTTGCCGAAACGGGTTTGTTGGTGGGGTTCTTTTTGCCTGGAGATAGTTTGCTGTTTATTGCCGGGACTCTGTGCGCGGTGAATTTTGTGGATCCGGCAGCCGCGCCACCGTTAGTTTTCATTAATACCGTGTTGGCGTTATCGTTGGCAGCGATAGTTGGTAACACGCTTAATTATTGGTTAGGGCATTGGGTTGGTGAATGGGTGTGGAATCGCCCAGATGGGCGTTTAATTAAACGCCGCTATTTGACTGAGGCGCATGATTTTTATGAAAAATATGGTGCCGCATCGTTGGTGTTGACTCGTTTTGTCCCAATTGCACGGACATTCGTACCTTTTGTCGCTGGCATGTCGCGCATGAATTTTTGGCGTTATACCATGTGGAATATCATTGGCGGCATTATTTGGGTGACGAGTATAACCGCCGTTGGTATGTGGCTTGGACGTTTGGAATTCGTGCAGCGTAATTTGCAATTAATTGTGTTAGCGGTGATCATTATTTCTATCTTACCAATGGTATTTGCTGGTATTATGCGTTGGCACCGTGGACGAGTAGCAGGTCCAACAAAACAAACGCTGTAGTTGATACCAAAGATTAGCGTCGGAGAAATATGGTACGGCTAAAATTTTTGCGGTGCGTACAGCTCGGTTAGAAGCGCGATACTGCTCGCATAGCCATTGCGAATAGCTTTGATGCGAACGCGGGCTGGTGCGCTGACGATGAGTGGTTGTTGATAAACGGGCGATTCATCGTCGGGCAGGCTACCATCGAGTGTGTAGTATAAGACAGCTTGAGGATCGCTGTGCGTGGCGCTGACCGTGATGGGACCATTCACGCGATTGCCGTCCACGGTAATTGTTGGTGGCGGTAAGGCCGGTGGCGCGTCCATGCTGGTGATCCATTCGCGTAATAAATCGATGGCTTGGTGGTCGAGAACATTGCGTCCAAGTGGTGGCATTTTCATGGTGTCGCCGCGTTCTAAGCGCACCAAAACCATTGAGCGCCAAGTATCATTGGGCTTAATATAGCGTACGCGATCAATGCCATAATCATTAATGGGACGTGCATACAGCATATTTTGACGTTCGATGGGTGTCTCAAATCGTGCATCATAGCTGACAAAGGCCATTGCGCCTGGGCGATGGCAATGACTACAATTTGAATCGAGGTAACTGCGTACGCGATCGGTCAAATCGGCATGTGGATCATTTGGATTTACTAGTCGTGGGAGCTGAGCAAATTCCTCTGCGCGAATCGGCGGTTGGAATAGTCCTAATTCGTTCCATCGTTGTAATTGATTCACGCGTTTTCCATGCGCGTCTATCACGTCGGCATTGATTTGCCGCGTGTTAACGCCCAGGATGCCGCCGGCAATGCGATTATGACATGATAGGCATTCCGTGCGGCTGGGATAATGCCAACGTTGCACCTGAGTACTGCCATCGTGTTTGGTGACGGTGATGTCATCATCACGTCCATCGTATAATAATTCGGCGTCGGTTTGGTCGTCACGCCAGCGATAGGTTGCGCCGTACACTTGGCCATCGTTACTGCGAACAATAAAGCGTGTCTCTAATCGGCGTACTTTGCTGGGATCACGTTCATCGGTAGCCAGGTCGAATTGCTTTACCAACACGGTGCCGCTGGGAAAATACCATTCGCCAGTGGGGGTAAAAGAAATTGCCGGTCGGTCTTCGGCTTGTGATTCCGGTAAATGCGGCACGACGATCCAGCGTTTTTTTAACGCCCCATCTGTCCATAACGGTGAATTCACTGCGTAGGGCAACAAGCTCGGCGCTGGTGTCAGCGTTTTGGTATCAGTGAAGGCGCCGGTTTGTGATAACAGGTACGGTAGGGCTTCATACGCGTAGGAGGGCAGCTCTAAAAATGGCGGTGTTGTCGGCCGCGCGGTCGGTAATGGCGCTGGTAAGGTTGCCGTTGGCGGCATAGGCGCGGCGGTTTCATGCCGCTGGCAGGCCATAATCATTAACAGCCCGGCCCCGATAATCAGAGCGGTAGCACAGCGTTGATGACTAGGTAAGCATTTCATATTCGGATATCTAGGTTTCTTTATCTGCAGAGCAGAGTCAATGTGGAAATGTAGGACTCTATGGGACTGGTTCGATGTCGGATGTGCGAAGTCCGATGTCCGATGTTCGACGTCCGATGTCCGATCGCCTTCGGCTTGTCCGAAGTCCGATGTCTAAAAGCTGCTAGACTTCGGACGTCGGACTTTCGGACCTCGGACCAGTCCTTGCCCCCTGTGAGGTAGTCATAACCTCCTGCCCGCCATGGATGCCTATACCGCGTTATTGAAGCCTGTGTTGTTTCGCCTCGATCCGGAGGTGGCTCACAATCTGATCATCGCTGGTATGCAGCATGCTGCGCCAGCGGGATTGCTGCGGGCGTGTTATGGCTTTCAGCATCCTGCTTTATCGCAAGAGGTGTGGGGACAGATTTTTTCTTCGCCCATTGGTTTAGCGGCGGGTCTGGACAAAAACGGGGTGGCGATTGATGGGTTGGCCGCGTGCGGTTTTTCCCATGTGGAAATAGGAACCGTGACCGGACAGGCGCAATCGGGAAATCCTAAGCCGCGTTTATTTCGTTTAGTTCCAGATGAAGCCGTCATTAATCGAATGGGATTTAATAACCACGGCGCAGCAACGGTCGCCGCACGTTTAGCTGCGCGTTATGCCGCACGTCGTCCAGCCTGTGTGTTGGGCATTAATTTGGGAAAATCCAAAGTAGTCGATTTGGCGGAAGCGCTGAGTGATTATGAAGTTTCGTTGCGTGCGCTGGGTGCTCTGGCCGATTATGTGGTGATTAATGTATCGAGTCCCAACACGCCTGGTTTACGTGATTTACAAGGTGAAGCGCATTTACGGCCACTCTTAAATGGTGTGCGTACGGCTCTAGATGGTGTTGCTCCTGGTAAACCCTTATTGCTGAAAATTGCGCCGGATCTCAGTGATGCGGGAATTGACGCTGCGGTCGATGTCGCTTTGGAAACTGGCTGTAATGGTTTAATCGCGACGAACACCACCATCACGCGTTTAGGACTTACGACGACCGCTCAGCGTGTGGATAATATCGGTGCAGGCGGATTATCAGGAGCGCCTTTACGCCAACGGTCGACGGCGGTCCTGGCGCGTGTTGCTCGCCGTGTGTTAACGATGCCTGCGCATAAACAGATACCTATTATTGGAGTTGGTGGCGTTGATAGCGCAGCGGCAGCCTGGGAAAAATTGAGCCACGGCGCGACTTTGGTCCAGGTTTATAGTGCAATGGTTTATCGTGGGCCTGGGTTAGCGAGTACGATTAACCGTGGATTAGTGCGCTTGTTGGCACAGCACGGATTCACGTCGATATCTCAGGTTATTGGCCGCGCGCTGTAATCGTGGCTGCGACCATGCGATCAAATGCACTGGTCAACGTTGTAAGTGGTAAGGTATTGAGACAGACATTAACCTGACAGCGTTTAAATTGTTTGGTGCCGTGGCAAAACTGACAGGGCGCACTACCCAGTATAATTTCAATTGGCCCAGGGCCACGAGGGGCAAACAAGCTGGGATCGGTAGGCCCGAATATTACCACTAATGGACAGCCAACTGCGGCAGCAATATGAGCTGGTCCAGTATCAACCGACACGGTGGCATACGACGCGGCTAAAACGCTGGGCAATTCCGTTAACGGAACACGTCCGGTCCAATCATGAAGCCGTGAACGTTTTGCTGGCGCAACCGCCGCGATGATGGCTTGCGCATCACGGTGTTCAGGTTTTGAACCATGTAATACCACGGCATCGGCGTGATCGTGTGTAAACAGGTGTTCAATAAAGGCGCTCCACTGCTTTGGAGAAAGACCTTTGAGATTCGGTTGGCGGCGAAACCATCGATGGGTAAGCGATGACCCTGCCTGAAGTGCCACGACTCGATGACCGAGCGGAGCGAGGCGAGCTACTGCCTGAGAACGCGCAGTTTCAGTCACCTGCAATCGCGGCAGGGGATCATAGTCAGCAACCGGATATCCACCGAAGACCAATGCATTTTTATTCGCATCAACATTGTGTCGCGGTGCGCCTGGAATGGTGCGTGAAATAAAGCGCACCGTGGCACGTCCACGCCAGCTATCGATCCACGATAAAATGGCGGCATTTTCACCTTTAAAGGCGATGATTTCATCATAATCGCACGCCGCTAATGTTTGTGCGACGCGACGCCGTTCGCTACCGTCCAGTAAGGCACCAATTAATCCGCCACGATTCGGATTCGCTAAGGTGTGAATCGTTCCCACTGCTGGTTGTCCACTGAGTAACGGCACGCCCCATGGCCGCACGAGTAAATCAACGGTGCTATCGCGACCTAAATGACGAATGATGGGTGTAAAAATCACCAAATCGCCGACTCGGGCAAAATAGACCAATAAACGTCGCATGGGGCGCTACTGTTGAGCGTATTTATGCTTTGCCAATGGCCTTTGAGATGCTTGCAGGATGGAATGTCGCTCGTGCATCGGGTTGATTTGGTCGCGGTAAGAAACTTCATCGAAAGTGGCAGGGGTCACTCAGCTAGTGGCATCATCATTTGGAAACTACATAGTTCGCGCCCATGACGACAACCCTGTATCGCCGCCTCGCTTTGTTAACACAAGGTGGTTTGGACATTTACCGCAATAAAACCGCGATGGGCATGTTGCGCTTTCGCCCAGACGATGTGGTTTGTGTGATTGATGCCAAACATGTGGGACAAGATTTACAAACGCTGACGGGAGTTGGCGCCGGAATTCCTATTGTAGGTTCTATTGATGAGGCCGTGGCCCTAGGCATTGAATGGCTGGTCATTGGTGTCGCGACGCCGGGTGGGACTTTGCCCGCTGAGATTAAAGTGCAGGTCTATGATGCGATTCGTCATCGAATTGGAATTATTTCTGGCCTTCATGAAAGTGTAAATGGAGATCCCAATTTAGTCAGTTTGGCTGCTCGCTATGCTGTTGAATTGGTGAATTTACGAAAACTGCCGAATGAAGACTGGCATATTGGAAAAGCACAAGCACGTCACACCGCCGCTTTTCGTGTTTTAGTGGTGGGTACCGATGCGAATATTGGGAAAACTACGTCGGCGTTAGAATTAGAACGTCATTTGCAAGGGCGAGGA
>SYDV01000473.1 GCA_005801395.1 Planctomycetia bacterium
AGTTTGCCTCATACACACTGCCAGCATGATTCACGATATCGCCACCATTACTTGTACTCCTGGCAACCGAGAAAAATTCCTCTCGGAGTTTCATCGCGTTGTGCCGTTGGTGTTGCAAGAAGACGGCTGTGTTGTTTATGGACCTACGATTGATCAATCACAACCGCTCACGAT
Source organism: Planctomycetia bacterium (assembly GCA_005801395.1). Next base: position 175 of record SYDV01000473.1, read on the forward strand.
TACCACGCCGAAGCGTCCCAATGTGGTGGTGGTGGTGGAGCAATGGCGCGATGTAGCAGCGCTACAGGCGCATTTGGTGGCTCCGCATATGAAAGCGTATCGTGAAAAAGTCACTGGTTTGGTTGATAATATTATGGTGCAGGTACTTGAACCGGCGTAAATAATTGACGGCCTCGTGATTATTATCGCATATTAAGACTTATAATATCGCAACTAAAGCAATGGTAGCTAGATGAGGCCATTGGCGAGAACAGGCGGCTATTTTTAGGTGACATGTCGGCGTTGTTGGGGCCATGACCTAGTAGGGAGTCAGGTTTTCAACTTGCCCCGTCAGCACTTAATTCCGTCATCACGTCATTATTGTTGGAGGTTGTCATGGCTACTCATCGTCATTCCGCCAAACCGCTCACGCCTCGGCAAGCGCGCGGTCATCATACTTCGGCGAGCGCTCAGTCGCAGTCAGGTGCGGGACAATACTTACCGGTTCTTGTGTTTGTTGGAATAATAATTTTCTTCGCTGTCATGATCGTCGTAAAAATTAACAACCAGTAAGCGCTTGACGAGATTTTTTCGACCATCTTTTTAGGCGAGAATATCGCGCACTAAACGTTGAACCTGTTCTAAACGAAACGGTTTTGCTAAGACTTTGTAGCCAGTGTCTCGTGCAATTCTTTCTAATGTTGATGCATCGTTGGCACCAGTAAAAACCGCAACGTGGTTACGTAAGCCAGGCTGGTGTTCGATAAGGGATTTGAGTACTTCAATTCCTGACATGCGATCTAAATGGTAATCAGCAATGACGGCACGTATAGGATGGTCAATGATGGCTTGCTGGGCTTCTTCACCAGTTGCGACAACCACGACATTAATGCCATCTTCTTGGAGAAATTCGCTCAGCAGTTCGGTGATCATGGGGTCATCGTCGACAATTAATATTTTTCCGGATTCTGGATGTTGTAGCATAACGAAAGATTGAGTTTGGGGTTCGCTGAGTGGTAAAGTAATAATGCAGCGAGCGCCAGAAATTCCGTCAAGACGTTCTTGAAGTTCAATGGCGCCATTTTGATCGCGTAAAATGGCTGAAGACGATGCTAATCCAAGACCGCGATGCCCCTTGTCGTGATGCGTTGTAAAAAACGGACGAGTAGCATGACGTAGAACATCATCACTAGGCGACTGTCCATCATTAGTTAAAATTAAGCGTATACGATCATCTGTGGTTTCGGCGCTGAGTACGACATTAAGCGCTCCAGCGAGTCGGGCGTTATCCAAGACTTGTTCAAATACGCGGGTTAATGAACGAGGTGCCCCCAAGACTTTTGGTAACGTTCCAATAGTCGTGCATATCGGCGGAGTAAGGTTGGCGATTCGCAATCGATCTGCAGCAAGATTGAGTAATTCAGTGGCATGACAGGGAACAATATCTTCATCCAGCGGTGTGGCTAAATTTCGTAATTGTTCAACTAACCCACGACATCGTTCGACTTCTCCTAAAATAACTTCGAGTCGTTGGGTCGCGTCAAGATCACTGCCTAAGCGGCGCAATAATCGTTGGCTGTAGCCTAAAATGGCGGCTAAAGGATTATTTAATTCATGGGCTAAACCGCGTGCAATTTGCGTGACCGTTGATTGGGTTTCTAGACGCACCAACGCGGCTTGTTGTTGTTGCAAATGTTGATTGATCTCAAGCAAGCTAGCGGTGCGCTCTTTCACCATGCGTTCTAGCTGTTCATTAAGATGCTCTAATGCGGCATTGCGACTCGCAAGTTCACAGGCGAGTTGACGATTATGTCGTCTGAGTAAGGCGGTTTCGCAGCCTTGATTAAGCAGCGATATGAGTTGCTCAGTGGTCCAAGGTTTAATTAAAAAGGCATCAATTAAGCCAAGATTAATGGCATTGACGGCAAAATCGAGATCGGCGGCACCAGTAAAAATAATACGAAAGCAGTCCGCATCGCGTTCACGTAAAAGGGCTAATAAATCAAGTCCAGTTGGACCGCCAGCGCCCAAATGTTGGTCGACGAGAGCCACTTCCACTTCTTCATGATCCAAAATATGTTGGGTATCAGCGGAATTATCGCAAAAACGCAAAGTAAATTGACGGCCAAGTTCTAATCGTCCTAGCGCTTTTAGCACATTGGGATCGTCATCCACCACCAGAACAACGCCGGTTGGTAAATTCATGAGAGGTTTCCCTGTACGGGGTTCAAAGGAATGACGGTCATCACTACGCCACGGTCACCTAGCGCAATAACTTCTAAACGCATGGGACCGAGAGCGCCATCTACCAACACCGGATTGCCATCCGCAATGGCATGTCGTGACCATTCCCATAATGGCATAGTGGAGGTGGTAGCTGGAAGCTGTTCACCCGGCATTAAATCGGGAAATAATTGTCGCGCTAAATGGTTTGCTAACGCAATTTGTCCATCCGGAGCAATACCTACCACGGCGACTGGCAAGCCATCCAAAACTTCTTGGCTTAAACTCAACGCGCGATTTCTAATTTCTAACGCCGTCGTGCGCTCACTGACCATGATTTCTAACTCGGCATTGAAGCGCTTGAGTTGTTGATTCTGTAGTTCAGCTTGCCGATTAAGTTGACGATTACGATTGAGTAATTGCCAGCGTTCGACGCCTTGGCGAACGGCATGGACTAATTCGTCGTCATTCCAGGGTTTAGTGATGAAGCGATAGACCTCGCCACCGTTGACCGCAGTGCGTAATAGTTCTACGTCGATATGACCGCTAAATAATATGCGGCTGGTGTCAGGGCTCAGTTCACTGGCTTTGCGTAGTAAATCAACTCCTCCAATATTGCCTAAATTATAGTCTGTTAAAATGACTGCGGTATCCTGTTCATTTAACAATCGCAGTGCGCTTTCAGCGTCACTAGCTTCTGATAACAAAAAGTTTTCCATCGTGAGCAAACGGCGCAAGGAGCGCAAGATAGGCAGCTCATCATCAACCACTAAAATACGTGGAGTGAGTGAATCGTTCATGCGCGGCCTAATGGATCATAGTCGCGTATGGTTACGGTAAAGCGTGCACCCTTGAGCGTCGGGCTTTGATCGCAATTAATATCACCACCATGCTGTTTGGCAAACCGCTTGGCTAATGCCAGTCCTAAACCGGTTCCAGTGGCTTTAGTGGTATAAAATTCATCAAAAATGGTCTTGCGAAGACCATCGGGGATCCCAGGTCCGTTATCCTCGACAATGATCGCGCTGTGGTCATCGTGTTGGTGAGAACTTATGATTAAGCGTCCCCCAGATGATGGAATAGCATCGCAGGCATTGTGCAACAAGTTGATAATAATTTGCAAGATATGTGAACGTATAAGTGTGTGTTCAACTGGTGCGGCGAGGTTTTTTTCAATGATGCATCGGTGACGAACGACGTGGGATAAAACGGTGAGTGCGGAATTGACACAACTGTCGAGACTGGCGTGCTCAGTGGTTTTTGAGGTGCGCGCTAAGGTCTTTAAATCACCAACTACATTTTTTAAATGTTCCGCGCCTTGTCGCGTTTCATCAATGACATCAATTAAATCTGCGCGCACGATTGACCAACGTTCGCTTTGCTGCATTTTTTCCCAAGCGGCGCGATGAATCGGATCAATCCAGGTATCAGCTTGATTGAGCAGAGCTTGCATGGAGATGATATAACGTCGCAAGGTATTTAAATTGCTACTAATATAGCCAA
>SYDV01000474.1 GCA_005801395.1 Planctomycetia bacterium
AAAGCAAAGGAGGATTATTTCTTGATTCACGCCAAGCATTATTGACCGGCGGAGACAATGGCTCATCTATCGTGGTTGGCGAGGCAAAAAAAAGTCTCCTGATCACCGCCGTTTCGTATTCCGATCCCGATTTGGAAATGCCGCCGAAAAGTAAATTGTCAGAGCAACAAGTCAGCGATTTATCTACCTGGATTAATGGTGGAGCACCGTGGCCAAAAGAAGCAGCACCCACCGCCAATAAAACCAACACGCACAAAGATGGCCCCACCGCACGTGACCCTATTTTGCATTGGGCCTGGGATGCGGTGAAACAAACTACACCCCCAACGGTTATGGCGCAAAAAGAATGGGTACGTTCACCCATTGATCAGTTTATTCTCAGTAGTTTAACCACACAAAAACTCGCACCCGCTCCTGAAGCCGATCGCGCGACGTTGATTCGCCGTGCAAGTTTTGTCCTGACGGGATTACCGCCGACGGTTGATGAGATTACGGCGTTCCTTAATGACACTTCGCCCACGGCTTTTAATGCACTGATTGACCGCTACCTCGCATCACCACGATTTGGTGAACATTGGGCACGGCACTGGTTAGATCTGGTACGTTATGGTGAATCACGTGGCCATGAATTTGAGCCAGATGCGCCAAATGCCTATCAATTCCGCGACTACGTGATTCGTGCATTTAATGCCGACCTGCCGTACGATGCTTTTGTTCGCGAACAAATTGCTGGTGATTTATTACCGAGTCCTCGATTTAATCCCAAAGATGGTTTCAACGAATCCGTCATCGGTACCGGATTTTGGCATTTGGGAGAAATGATCCATTCACCCGTTGATATTATTCAAGACGAAGCCGATCGCATCGATAATCAAATTGACGTCATGGGCAAAACCTTCATGGCATTAACGGTTGGCTGTTCCCGCTGTCATGATCATAAATTTGATCCATTCACGGCCAAGGATTACTACGCCTTAGGCGGAATAGTTCGTAGCAGTCATTATACCCAAGTCCGATTTGATACCGATGCGCACAATCGCGTCATTGCTGATCAATTGACTGATGTACGACAAAAAGCACAACCGAGCTTAATCACTGCCATAAATAAAGGCCTTAGCCATGATCTGCAGCAGATGGCGGCTTATATCCAGGCCTGTTTCGCTGTGGACGCCGCATCTGATTCCACCAGCGAAAAAATCGCACTGCAACAAAAACTTAACCCGGAACGTTTGTTAGCTTGGCACCAGCACTTGGGACGAGCTGCTAAAAATGCCCATGACCCTTTCCATTTACTCGGACGTCTACTCACCCAGCCTGCTAACAAACGCGCTGCCGCACTGCCAAACGTTTCGACTGACGTACAGACACACATTAAGAATAATGCACAAGCTTATCGCGACGCATTGTCGTCCAATACCGTACTCATCGATTATCAACAAACGACTCAAGCCTGGTACACTGACAGCGCATTATTTGGTAAGGGTCCATCATTGGCTGGACAAGTACGAATACTAGGCGACGCGTCAGCGCCAAGATTAGTTGTGACCGAACGTGCAGGTGCCTATGTCGATCCCATTTGGAATCAGCTGACGGTTGATCCTGCTAGCGATCTTGATGCCACTGGACTCAAATATAATCGCCCTGGCCGCACCCTGCGTACACCGTCATTCATTTTAGGCGAGGGTTCCGTATTCATCCTCATGCGCGGTCATGGTTCAATTTATGCTTCTATCGGAAATCATATTATTATCCAAGGACCACTGCACGGCAGTTTAATACAACGCACCCTAAAACATAAAGACAAAGGAAAGGAAAAAGAAACAAACAACGACAACCATAAAGACACTGATTCAGAAGTGCCCGGTGAGTGGCGCTGGATTGAGATGAAACTCGGCGGTTATGCCAAACAACGCGTTCATTTTGAATTTACCCCTGAAGACAACGACTTTGCGATCGCACAAGTCGTACAGGGCCAAAGACCTCCTCTGCCGCCTGCGCTATTGCCGCCCACCAGCGCCAAATCAATTGACGAATTAGCACATCACTATCAATCATGGTTTACTAGTGCGCTGTCGACGTGGAGTAAGCAAACCATCAATGCACCGAGCGACGTCGCCACGTTAGTTGCTTACACTTTAGACCATCCCAGTTTATTCGGAACCCCAGATACCAGCGCTTTAGCGTCCTTAGCTGCGCAGCAACAGCCGCTGGCAAAAAAAATTCGCACTTCTTCACGTTTAGCCATGGCGATGGCAGATGGTGATGGTGCCGATTGGAATATCCTGATTCGTGGTGTGGCGAAAACTCCTGGAGCAATCGCACCACGGGCTTTGCCAGAATCGCTCTTCGGCAATAAACAACCGCCAATTACCAACGGCAGTGGTCGATTAGAATTAGCACAACGCATGACCACCGCGGATAATCCTTTATTCGCTCGCGTTATGGTCAATCGTCTTTGGCATCACCTTTATGGTCGTGGTCTCGTTGCTAGCGTTGATAATTTCGGCGCACTCGGTGAACGTCCGACGCACCCTGAATTGCTCGATTGGTTAGCCATCAAATTTGTCAAAGATGGTTGGTCAATAAAACAAATGATTCGCACGATGATGACGACAGCCACCTGGCGCATGGAATCCACCAGTAATCCAGCCTTTGCCGAGCTTGATCCCACTAATAATTATTGGCACCATGCACAAGTTCGACGGTTATCTGGTGAAATGATTCGCGACAGTATGCTGCAATTATCAGGCAGTTTGAAAGACACCATGTACGGTGAACCTATCCCAATTTATCTCTCGGAATTCATGCAAGGGCGCGGTCGCCCTAAGAGTGGACCCGTCGATGGTGACGGACGTCGTAGTATTTATTTATCCGTGCGACGAAATTTCCTCTCCTCCATGATGCTCGCATTCGACGCTCCCATTCCATTCAGCACCATGGGGCGACGCAGCAATAGTAATGTGCCTGCCCAAGCGCTTACGATGCTTAATGATCCGTTAATAACCCAACAAAGCGTGCGCTGGGTCGAACGAATATCGAAAGACAGTTCACTCAATGCCGACCAACGTGTTAACCGATTATTTTTAGAAGCCTTTGCACGTCCACCTTTCCCAGACGAATTAAAGGCCGCACATACTTTCTTGGGCGAGAATCCCGAACCTGCCCTGTGGGCGGCATTCGGACACGCTTTAGTCAATGTCAAAGAATTTATTTTCCTGCGCTAGGACATTATTTATGATACCAAATTCACTCTCTCGCCGTTCATTATTAACGCACGCCGCCTGTGGTTTTGGCGCGGTGGCGCTGCAATCATTGTTAGCTGACAGCGCCTATGGAGCGGAACCCAGTTTACCAAAAGGCCAACACCATCCAGCGAAAGCCAAGAGTGTCATTTTCCTCTATATGGATGGCGGAGTATCGGCAGTCGACACCTTCGATCCCAAACCACGTTTACAGGCTGACGACGGCAAACCATTTGCCATGAAAATGGAACCAACTCAATTTAATAATAATGGCAATGCCCTTGGTAGTCCGTGGAGTTTTAAACCCTACGGAAAAAGTGGCATTCCGGTCAGCGAACTTTTTCCTCATATAGCCACCTGCGTCGATGAGATGGCCATTATTCGTTCGATGACCGCTAATTTTTCTGAGCACACCAACGCGAATTATTTCCTGCACACCGGATCAGGATTACAAGGACGCCCAAGCATGGGCGCGTGGGCAACCTACGGCCTAGGATCAACCTGCCAAAATCTCCCTGGTTTTATTGTGCTAAATGGTGGACTCGTCCCCCCTGGGGGACTCGATTGCTTTAATAGTGGTTTTTTACCGGCCAGTTATCAAGGATCACTATTCCGCGCGGACAAAGAACCCGTCGCCAATATTCACCGATTAGAAAAATCTGCCACTGAACAAGAACGCAAATTAGCGCTCATGCGTCAATTAGACCAGCAAATGATTGCACGTTCCGGTGCCAATGACGCCATCGAATCGTCGATTAAAAATTATGAGATGGCCTATGCCATGCAGTCGTCAGTCCCTGATTTAATGGACATTGCTGGAGAATCAGCCGCAACGAAGGAGTTGTATGGCATTGATAGCAAAAATAAGCACACCAGTTCCTATGCACTACAATGTTTAGTCGCCCGTCGATTAGTCGAACGTGGAGTGCGTTTTATTGAGCTAACCTGCCCCAATACCGGCCATGATCGTTGGGATCAACATAGCAATTTAAAACAGGGTCATACCGACAATGCCCTCGCTGTTGATCAACCGATTGCCGCCTTATTAAAAGATTTAAAAGCACGTGGTTTACTCGATTCAACGTTAGTCGTGTTTACCGGCGAATTCGGACGCACTCCCTTCGCGCAAGGCAAAAATGGACGCGATCATAATCCATTTGGCTTTACCGCCTGGATGGCCGGCGGCGGGGTTAAGGGCGGCACCATTTTCGGCGCGACCGATGAATACGGCTATAAAGCGGTCGAAGGCCGCGTTCAAATGCACGATCTACACGCCACTATGTTGCATTTAATGGGCGTTGATCATTTGCGGCAAACCTATCGCTGGGGTGGACGCGATATGCGTCTGACTGATGTACATGGTGAACTGATTAAAGAAATTATCGCTTAAATTTCCGCTGCTATTTACTTTCACTTTCATACAAAACGCCTGTGCGTTTTCATAGCCAAAGAAAATTTATGACCATTATACCAAGTACGTTCAAACAACTGGCATTTAGCTGCCTGTTTAGCGCTCTAACCCTCTCTTTATCAGCGCTTGAACAAACCCTTACCCACGATTTTTTAGTCACGGGCGGCAAAACCTATATCTGTACGAATGCCGCTGGTGATGCAGGAACAGTGACGTGGAGTTATCATGCTCCCACGCGAGAAGGCTGGGTACTACCAAACGGAAATATTTTATTGGCGATTAGCAAAGGAAAAGAATTCCCGGGTGGCGGTGCCATTGAAATCGCCCGCGACAAAACCGTTGTGTGGTCCTACAAAGGCGAACAAAATGAAGTAAATAGCATTCAAAAAACCAGCGACGGTACTTATGTACTCACAGAAGCCGGACCTAATCCACGACTGCGCGAAATTCGCGCTGATGGCACTATCGTCACTGAATTTCCTTTAGCCTGCCAGAAAACGAATGCCCACATGCAAACGCGCATGACCAGAAAATTGGCTGATGGCACCTATCTCTGTCCGCATTTACTCGACTTCGCCATTATCAATTATAACAGCAAAGGAGAATCATTAAGCCGTATCGACACCTCAATTCCCGGCGACACGGAACGTAAAGTGCATACCTGGCCATTTACCGCCATTCGTTTAGCCAACTGCAATACATTAGCAGGACTCACCCATTCCAACCGCGTTGCGGAATTTGATGCTGCAGGTCAAGTCGTTTGGTCCCTCACCAACGACGACGTTGGTGGCCTGATGAAAGATGCGTGCGGCATCCAACGTCTGCCCAACGGCAATACCATCGTTAATAGTTATGCCGCAAAACCCGGTGAAGTACGTCTATGTGAAGTCACACCGGACAAGAAAGTAATTTGGACCTGGACCTCTCAAGATAAACCCGGCGTCCACCACATGCACGTTATTGCCACCAATGGTGAGGCCCTGACTGGAACGCCATTGCGATAATATTTTCGCGAATTTTAAAAGCAGGAAGAAATTAGGGGAATGAGTTTAACGACTATCTATGACCCTTTCCTCCTGAATGACCGTTATTTTATCTCCGCTAAACCACCCGCTGTTGCTCGCGGTATTCAGAGGCAGAAATACCATAATCACGGCTAAAGACGGCGTGGAACCGCTGCGGAGAACTAAAGCCGCAACGAATAGCGACTTTCGCCACGGGGATGGTGCTGGTCAGCAATAAATGACAGGCACGCTGCATCCGAGCGCGATGAATTTCATCATGAATCGTGCGTTGCAGTTCTTTACGGAATCGCTGCTCTAATGCCCGACGCGATAAACCACTTGCAGCAACTACTTGTGGCACATGAGCGACTGGATGATCGTGTTGGTGAATTAATCGTAATGCGGCTAATACTGCGGGATCACTGGTCGCAAAACTGTCGCTCGAACTTCGGACAACAATTGGCAACGGCGGAATCGCAACATGTTGCGCGACTCCAGGGTCACCCGTTTTCATCAGCGTGTCCAACAACGCGGCGGCTTCGTAACCCATGCGTTCGGTATCGCACGGAATAGAGGTTAATGTGGGATTGGAAAATTCGCACAAGACTTCTTCATTATCAACACCGACGATGGCAATATCATTTGGCACGCGCAAACCCAGGTCCGCACAAGCCATGGTTAATTGCACACCGATCGCATCGTCACCCGCTAAAATCGCCGTTGGTCGCGCAAGTTTTTTAAGCCATTGCTTCACGACGACACTAGGCCCTTCTAAACGTCGCCACCATTCGCGCGGTTTTTGCAAGGTCGGTATCGCCGTTTGAGTTATGCCAATTCGCTCAGCAAATCCTTTAAAGCGACGCTGCGACCACGCACCTTCTGGCGTACCACAAAATGCAAAACGATGATGACCAGCAGCCAACATATGATCGCCGGCTGCGCGTCCCGTTGCTTCATCATCATTGGCGGCCGAATGAATACGTGGGTGCGGAGAAGCTCGGCACACATCCACGATGGGAACTCCCAATGACAATAATGGCGGTACCTCAGACGGCGCGTGAACTCGGGTGATAACACCATCGCCATCCCAAGTCCGCTTATCACGAATTCGCGACAACGACCAACCATAGCCAAAAAGCTGCCAATTTCCGCACGTTCTTGCATATCGCATAATACCACGCGCAACGCCGTGATCGTAAGCGGAGCTGACTTCCATAAACAATGCCACGCGTCGACGGTGAGGAATCATGGTATTTGAGTATGTCGTTACATAGCGTACGGGAACAGCAAAAACATTGGGCGATTGCTGAGCAAACGATCACAATGGCAAAGCGTTATTGCGATGAAAATATACGAATCGTTGAATCGTTTTCACGGACACACACGATCAACTACTGTCGTAGGGTAATCCCTAGATCTTTTCTACCTAAACGACACTGCCTATTATATGGTCTAAACATCCGTGTTTATGGATAACGACCTAGTACACGCCATTTTACTGGTGGCACCAAATACGTGAAATCACTATCAACATGCGTAATATAATACTGTATTTTCAACATCGCTAAGAAATCGATTCCGTACTAGCTCTAGCCATAGCCTCATATCAATT
>SYDV01000035.1 GCA_005801395.1 Planctomycetia bacterium
GGCCCCAGCCGGCGACGGCAGCGGCAGAGTGGCGGGGAACACGGTCATTGTTGCTTGCATGGTCTAAGTTCTCCCGGACAGTTTAGCACTCTGGGCATCGGAGTGCTAAATACACCTTGGAGTTAGCGGGTTGACTGGGAGCGACTAATTCGAGGATCGGTAAAGTGCCAAGATCGGCTTTGGCAGCGGCGATGTCTTTACGTGCCTGTTCTAAATTGTCTTTTAATACAGTGATAGGTGCGTGATAAGGTAAATAATTTCCGAGTGCGCCTGGGACAAAGGTGGTTCCTGGTACGGCATTGCCTTGTAATAAATGCTGGCAAATCATTTCCCGATCAAAACCGGTGGCGAGCGCACGGCGCAGCAAAGGATGCTGAAGGGCCTTAGTCACTTCAGGTTTATCTTTCGGACGTGGGATTATGCGTACGCGCCAAAAAGCGGTGCTCAAAGAAGTCGACTGGTCTAAGCCTGGGATCTGCGCACGGCGTAAATCTCCGACGGCATCAGCGGGCAACATCAAAACGGCATCTACTTCACCGCTGAGATAGAGTCGCAGTGCGGTTCCCGGACTATCGATAATCGCGACTTGGACCATTCCGCCTGCGGAATGCGCACCGCCATAGGTTGAACTCGGAATAAAAGTGTACGAATGCCGTGGCGTATACGCTGTGCAACGAAATGGCCCATTGCCGATAATCGTTCGAGGATCTGTCCACTGGAGTCGTCCGGCATCATCATCGCGGTCATGCTGTTCCGTTAATGGGACAAAAGCGGAAAGCGATAAAATAGCAGTGAGATACGGTGCTGGATGCGTGAGTTTAACCACTAATGTGCGCGCATCTGGACATAATAAACCACAATCGCGCTCTAATATCGTTCGTCGCTCAGCTAAATCAGTGCTGGCAGTTTGTGAACCAGCAATCAATTCGTCGAGATAAAAGGCATTTGGTGACTGAGTAATCAGATGGCGCAATAAACCGCGACGCATGTCGAACGCAGTAACGGGTTTCCCGTCCGACCAGCGTGCTCGTTGATCAAGATGAAAGGTCCATACCGATTGGTCGGCATTGGTTTCCCAGCTCGCGGCAAGCGCGGCTTGAGGTTGCAACGTTTTTGTATCAAGGCGAATCAACGGTTCAAAAAGCGCTGTCACTAAACGAAATTCATCCAAACGGGTCGCCATGCACGGATCAATAGTGCGTGGAAGTGATAGTGCGATTACTGGTGCCGATAAACGTGGTGAGGCCCAGATGAGCCAAGAACTCATCATTCCAACGACCAATAAGCTGGCAACGATTGCCAAGAGTCTGCGCATGGTCGGTATGGTGGGGCGAGTGATCCGGCGTCCAGCCATTGGCAGCACTTGCGCCACTCAGTGCGAGTCTAAGCTGCCCCTCCCTCATCGACCAAAAAAGTTGATGATCACTGAGGTCGACTGAATTACGTCGGCGTGCTTATTTTTGGAGTGAGCGTTGCGTTGTCCCTTTTGCAATCACGACGAAGATCGCGTTATTGATTCACGCGCTACTGATGATGGCACCGCTATTCGCCGCCGCCGTGCTTGCGACCACTGTAATAAACGTTTCACCACCTACGAACGTGTTGAGGGTGAAGAAACCATGATGGTGGTTAAGAAGGATGGCCGCCGCCAAACCTTCGATCGTAAAAAGATTCTCCACGGCATGACCGTGGCCTGCGAAAAACGCCCAATTCCGGTCGAAGAATTAGAAGCTGCAGCGAATCGTATTTATCATCATTTGCTCAGTGAAGGTTTACGTGAAGTCAGCAGCGTAGAAATTGGCCGTCGTGTGATGGAAGAATTACATCGCCTTGATCAAGTTGCCTACGTGCGTTTCGCATCGGTCTATCGTCAGTTTAAAGATCTCGACGAGTTTATGAACGAATTGCGTCGCGTCATTAGCGAAGGCAATTTGCCGAAAATTAGTGAAATCGATAAACCGAAATGAAACCAACAACGGTAGTTAAACGTGACGGCCAATTGGTTCCGTTCGATGTGGTACGCATCGCTCATGCGGTGACGCGTGCTCAGCAATCCGTTGGTATTGAAGATGTGGCTCAAGCGGAAGAATTAGCGCGAGTAGTGGTGGAATACCTCGAACGCGCTTGTGACCAAGCTAGTTTGGGCATTGAAGACGTGCAAAATGCCGTGGTTCATGTGCTGCAGGAAAGCGGCAATTACGAAGCCGCCATTGCCTATGCCCGCTACCGCGATGCGCGTGAACGCTTTCGTCGTACGCGTCGCGTGTTGGGTGAACAAACTGCCGCGCCACATTTATTTGTCGTTGACCCTGATGGTCGTCGCCGTCCATGGGAACGTCTGTGGTTACAAGAATTATTAGTAACGCGTTATTCAATAAATGCCAAAGCCGCTGATGACGCGATTTTGCAAGTTGAAGCAAATTTATCCGACAGCTCATTGACCGAAATTAGCACGCCATTGTTACTGAGTTTAATTGATGCCGCTTTAGTACGATGCGGCATGCACGATTTAGCTGCCGAGCGCGCACCACTGCGCATTGAGCGTCCATTAGCTCAGCGCTTACTCGCTAAGGCTAAAGACGGCCAACAAGCTGTCGTTGCCTGTGGGCGCGCCGCCTTGGAGCAATTATCGCTGACCGAACGCGTCCCTGCGCAAGTGACCGCTTTATATTGTCGCGGGCGTTTATGGATTGATGGTTTTGATGATCCGATGCGTGGCTCGCACCACACCGCATCCATCGACGGCACCAGCAATCCGTGGCAAGTATTAACTCAGGCATTTAGCATCGCCGCTGAAGCTAAACGCCATTGGCGTCGCGTTAGTATTGTTTTACCGCCGAGTATTATGGGTCATTTAGAACGTGGCGCTAATACTTTAGTTGAGCCAATTGCGGCCTTAGCTCATTTGAGTTTCGTTTATTTATATTGTGACGGTCGTACACCATTATTATCCAGCTGGCCATTTCCTGCCGGTCGCGTGAGTATCGCCACTTATAACGACGACTTTTTATTATTACGTCAATTACAAGAAATGCGTTTGCCACTATTATCCGGCCCGCATTTAATGCAGGGACATTATCGTGGACGCATTACCGTTGAATCTGCCATTAATGCGCAAGGTTTAGAAGGTGAATATAGCCAACTTGATGGATTGGCGATGGCATTGGTTGCCGCTTTACGTTTACGCCTGACACAACTCGGCGACTCGCCGATCTTTGCTGGTGGAGATTTACGATTCGCGATTTTTGGCCTACCCGCCACTTCTGCGTCGATTGATTATTTAGAACGGCAAATCATCCAAGAAGCACTGCGCGCTGGGTTGACGGTAGCGCGTAGTTCGCATTTGAGTGAAGAAGCTTGCATTCATCTTGGCCGACTGCTCGAATAATAAAAACGACCAGAGCGCCCCATTTGCGGTATCTGCTCCACCTGTGGTGGCCTGCCACGCTGTGTCGTGTTACGCAGGAATTAGACCTTTGGTCTAATTGCCTTCGGCAACCTGCTTCACCCTAGCATCTGGGGTACTCTGATCGTTTTTTAGCCAAATAGGGACTTATTTTTAGCGGGGAGACAACATCGGACGGTGGCAATTCCTGGAAAAGCTGCTGGCAATTGCCTGGGATACCTTTAAAAAACCAACCAATAAAATGGGGATATAGCTCAGTTGGTAGAGCGGTTCGTTCGCAATGAACAGGTCAGGAGTTCGACTCTCCTTATCTCCACCACAGTAAATAAAACGCGCCGATTGATTTCCAATCGGCGCGTTTTATTATAACATAATTGCTGTCGTGACATCGTAATCGAGTCGGGTCACACCAGAGGACTGACCAGAGAATGCGAACGAGTTAACCTAAATCCGGCAATAGCCCCTCACGACGCACGTTGTTCGGTCGGTCAGAATGA
>SYDV01000475.1 GCA_005801395.1 Planctomycetia bacterium
GACCAGTCAAAAGACGTCGGACCAGTCAAAAAAGTCTACTCGCGTAATCCCAGTTGTCGCACTTTGTAGCGAATTTGTCGGAAGCTGATGCCGAGTAATTTGGCGGCTTCGGTTAAATTATTATCAGTGACGTTTAATGCTGCTTCCATCAGTGTGCGTTCATAAGTCAGTAGCTCTTTTTCCAAATCGATGGTTTCACGACGGCTAATGCGCGCTCGTAGAGCCTCGGTTGGGGGCGCAGCAGCAGTATTTTGGCTGACGGGTGGAGATGATAAGTCGCCGAATAAGGGCTGATAATCGATATCGCCGCTTGGAGTTAATGCGGCCCCGCGTTGTATGCGATTGTCGAGTTCGCGAATATTTCCTGGCCACTGATAGGCGACCATGGCATCTAAAGCTTGTTGAGTAAAACCAGTAATTCCGCGGCGTAATTTGACCGCGTGGCGTGAGAGTAAATGTCCGGCGAGTACGGGAATATCTTCAGCTCGCTCACGCAGCGGCGGTAAATGTAACGGAATTACCGCTAGGCGATAATATAAATCTTCGCGAAAATCTCCATTTTTGACCATGGTCAGTAAATCACGATTAGTGGCGGCGACGATGCGAACATTACAGGTTTTGGTTTCTCGTCCGCCTACGGGTAAATATTCGCCTGATTCTAGGATGCGTAATAACTTAACCTGGGTTTCTTGAGCTAATTCACCGACTTCGTCCAGAAATAGCGTGCCGCCATTGGCTAAAGCAAATAAACCTTGGCGATCATCAATGGCGCCGGTGAATGAGCCTTTGACATGACCGAATAATTCGCTCTCTAAAAGTGATGGCGTTAGTGCACCTGAATTAATGCGAACCATTGGACCGTCAGAACGCATACTGGCGTAATGTACCGCGCGAGCGACTAATTCTTTGCCGGTACCGCTTTCGCCTGTGACCAACACGGTTGAATCGGTGGTTGAGACTTGTTCGATGGTTGTCTGAATATGGAGAATCGCAGGGCTTAAACCAATTAAATGTACGACCGATTGTTGCGATTCGCCGGTGGCTTTGGTAGCGAGGTAATGACCGCGAGCGTCAAGGGCGCGTCCGACTAAAGCGCGCACAGCGTTGTTATCGAAAGGCTTGCGTAAAAAATTATAGGCACCTTGCCGCATCGCACGCACCGCGGTGTCCCATTCGGCAAAAGCGGTTATGATAATCATGAACACATCTGGATGTGAATGACGGACGTGAGTTAATAATCCAAGCCCATCCATTGGCTGCATGCGCAAATCACTCAAGACCAATTCAATCCCAGGATTTGACGCCAAAACTCGCACGGCTTCTTGTCCATTGGCAGCCAGCGTGACTTCATGTCCATCGCGGCGCAGGATAATATCCAGCATTCCGCGCAGTCCTGCTTCATCATCAACGACCAGGATTCGACCCATGGTGCACAGCATGAGTGGTCAGTGGTGTTTCCTCAAGTGCGATTCGCGACAACTTACCTAACAACTGGTGAAACAACTTGCGATTTGTCGTTCGGCTGTTGGCATACAGCGACGACATAACCTAAGCCTGCGCCAAATCCAAGGCCGTAGCACAATCCCCAGGCCCACATCCCAATACTTTTGGGAAAGCCCTGTGCTTTGCACCACGTCATGGCGGCATCGCCAGCAAAATAACCACCAGCGTGCACAGAGACAAATAGCAGACAGGCAACAAAAAGCGCACGTGGTTTGCCCAGACGCCAAGCGCAAACGAGTACGAAGGCTGTGCCGCCAATAATTGCGCCGATCCATTCGCCTAGTTTTCCTCCAAGGACAAACCAACTGACGCACCAGATAATAGCATACAAAGTATAAGCGGGAATGATTGATGATGCCGTGCGGCGATAGCGCTGCTCACCCGTTAAAAGCGGCGGTAACAACAACAGCGCTGCGAATAAAAAAACGGCAAGGCAGACACTGTATAAACCGATTTCACCGATGTTGCGATAAAACCAACTACCGCCGAGTGCCCACGGCGCGAATCCCATTAACGCGACTACGGTAAAGCGCCACGTTCCAGCAATCAGAATTCTTGATAGCGGTTGGTGTGCTAGTACGGACATCGTCGCTTAGTTAGGGTTTGGTCGTAGGCAGGAATTTGAGCGAAATGGCATTAATACAAAAACGTTTACCAGTGGGTTTAGGGCCATCTTCAAAAACGTGCCCTAAATGTCCTTCACATCGTGCGCAATGCACTTCCGTGCGAATCATACCGTAAGCAGTGTCAATTTTGCTGCCGACGCGTCCTTCTATTGGTTGGAAAAAACTCGGCCAGCCGGTGCCAGAATCGAACTTGGTATCGGAAGTAAATAAAGGCGCTTCGCATCCACTGCAGCGATATAAACCTGGACCATGTTTGGTGCTGGCAACATAGGTGCCGCAAAAGGCCGGCTCAGTGCCATGTCGACGGAGCACTTTATATTGTTCGGGGGATAGGCGCTTTTGCCATTCCGCATCGGATAATGTTAATCGTTCACCAACGACGGGTTCGCTCATAGGTGTTTCCTGGGCATTATTTTGCGTGGTAGAGGTGGCCTGAGTGCAACTGGTGGTCAAGATAAGGACAGCCACCAGCATAATGTGCAAAGGAGTAAGACGAGTTTGCATATAACCTCCGGCAAACGGCGATGATACGAAGGACGTTATCTTGGTTAGCAATATTTCACGTTCTTTTTGCACCAGGTAACCACAGTAAGGAAGCGCCGAGCATGGCAGCCATCGCGAGTGCAGCAAATACGAGGTTGCTTTGCATCGCCAACCACCAGCCACAGGCGCCATTTCCGATGAGGCCCGCCCCTGCCGTGACCAGAGCGAGTGCCCCAAAGGTGACACCTCGCTGCGCTTTGGGTACTAACAACGATAACCAGGCTTTTTCCACCCCATCAAGCACGCCCGTGACCAAGGCAAATCCAAGTCCCGCCACGATTACCCAGGGACCGGTGCTGAATCCCAGGGCCAAACAGATGCCAGCAAGAGCGATCCAGCCCAATTGTAAAACGAGTTTCGCTCCGAGGTAGTCGACGCAGGGGCCGGTGAGTGCCGCGGCAATACTTTGAACGAAGCCACAAGCGGCCCAGCCGACACACACTAACCATAATGGCCAGGCATTAGGAGAATCGGGAGTGGGTAATCCGGCGACTAATATTAAGATCAGCAGGGGGCTCAAGCGGCTGGCGCAACCAGCCATGGTCATTGCGATTAATGTGATTCGTGCGGAGGTAACTGTTGGCCACCAGACGTTTGGTGTTGGTGTTGGTGGAGACATCAGCGGTGCAGGTGGATCCTGCGGCGCATCTTGTAGTCCGCGAGAAATCCACACCACCAACCCGGCGACACTGACTAAACTCGCCACGACCCAACCCAACATTGCCGTTGGCACCAACCACGCGGTTAACGCTGCGGCAAGGCCACCAACGGTCGCGCCTAAATGATCCATCATACGCATATGGGCAAACGCGCGTCCGCGTTTGGTTTCATCGGTCCAATCCGCCACCAGCGCATCGGTGGCAGATCCGCGTAAGCCTTTGCCAAAACGATCGCCAATGCGGCAACACATAATCCATAACGGCCAGGCACATAACATCCCAATGCCAGTTAATGGTCGCATGATGGCATTGGTGGAATATCCCCACATCACCCAGCGGGCACGTTGACCCGTGCGATCACTGGCACGGCCAGTGAATATTTTTAAGATTTGGCCAATACCATCCGCCAGTCCTTCCATCACGCCAATCCATGCTGCACCAACGCCAGCTGGTAATAAAGGCGTTAGAAAATCGAGGGTCAGATCATTGAGAAAATGGAGCCAACCAATACGGCGAAGAGCAGACTTCGCTTTTATGTCGGCATGACTGGGCATGGGCACAGCGTAAGGTTGAACCTCTTTTGGGAAAGGCAGGCACCGATGAATGATGCGAGAAGTCCGCATGAAGGAGTTATTTATTCGCAGCGTGACAAGATACCTCCATCAAAGCAGACAGAGGACGGATCACCGTAATGTATTTTGGCGTTTTGGTGAGATGAGTTCTTGAGGAGGGCGTTAATCCCAATGACCAAATGAAGAAGCGTGCTCGTTTGACGATTGTTCTACCAGGGTAGCTGCCCCCTGAATGTGGTATTCCAATGGTGGTCTGTGTGTGCGATGGGAAACTGACTGGAGGAGGCATTGGTGCGCGAATAAGCTGCTTTCGTTAGGATCGGCGCAATTGGAGATACGAGATCACGAGTCGAGCTGTCTCGATTTAGGATACATTTTGCAAGGTCTTGAGCCCGAAGTAATCGTCCGAAGAAAACTAGTGATCAACACGAACGATAGTATAACCGTAGATGAGTTGGCAGAAGCGGATTCATATACATGCTGGGCGCGACCAGCTGAGCGTCCCGCTGAGTATCCCACTGTCAGGAGTCTACCTATGTTACGAATCGTTCTTTCACTTGCCATGGTTGCCATGCTATGCGTTTATTCAGCCGCTTGTGTGAGCGCCAGCGAATCGCCGAATGGCGTCACATGGGTCGGTGAAGAGGGACCTGCCAAGGGCAAAAATATTGTCTTCATCGCTGGCGATCACGAATATCGTGGTGAAGAAACCTTGCCCGCCATCGCTCGGATAATGGCGAAATCATACGGCGCGACCAGTCACTTTTTTGTGACCACGGATGCGAAGACTGGTTTAATTAATCCAGGTAGTAATCATATCTCTGGACTCGAAGTCTTAGAAAAAGCGGATTTGATGGTGGTATTCGTTCGCTTCCAAGCATTCCCAGATGACCAGATGAAATATATTGCTGATTATTTGAAACGTGGCGGACCAGTTATTGGTTTGCGTACCTCGACGCATGGTTTCAACGGTTTAAAGGGAACGTACGAATACTTAAATGAAAACTACAAAGGCGCTGAATTCATGAATGGTTTTGGCCGTCAGATTTTAGGCGAACATTGGGTTGGTCACTATGGTCAAAATCACAAAATGAGTTCGCGTATTAATTTAGAACCAGCGCAAGTCATGCATCCGGTATTGCGCGGTGTAGATAAAGTGCATGTGCAATGCGGTGGTTATGCGGCGAATCCCATGCCGGACAGTGTTATTTTAGGCCGTGGCGAAGTACTCGATGGCATGAAAATTGATGATCCCGCCAGTACGACAAAAGACGTTAAGCATCCAGTGGCCTGGGTGCGTTCCTACGACGCAACTAAACCAACGAGTCGTGTATTCACCTCCACGCATGGTGCCTCGGAAGATATTTTAAACCCAGGTTTTCGCCGCATGGTGGTCAATGCCCATTTATGGTGCTTAGGCTTAGAAGATGCGATTAAAGTCGACGGCCCGATTGAATTTATTGGCCCGTATAATCCCTCGACCTTTAATTTCTCGGGTTTTCGTCAGGGAGTGAAGCCAGCGGATATTACCGGTTGGGATACGCCGATCTATGATGCGACCAAACCGATTGGGACAAAGAAAAAATAAACGTCCGATGTCCGATGTCTTGCGCGATCATTATTTGATTATTTGAGGGGCGTTTCTTTTGTGACTGCAGAAACGCTGAGGCCATTAAGTATTTTCTAGCCGTCTTATGATTCTTAACTTTTGCGGGCTAGTTCATGGGCGGAATGAAGGGGAAAGTGAGCTCCGTGAGGGGCGCCCTGATGCCAGCCCGGGGTGAAACCCTGGGTAATAAATAAGACAGACATTAGCCCTAGAGGGGCGGCGGAAGATGAACGATTATTTCATCATTTGTCGGTCGAGCTGTGCCTGGAAGGTTTTTGCCTGCTGATCGGCGGGGTATTTAATTAAATGAGTGGCAAGGGTGACGCGGGCATCTTCTAGGCGATTTTGGCTGAGATACAGCGCGACTAGTCGCAGTGAAGCTGCTGCGGCGGCTGGGGATTCTTGGGTGCTGGCGGTTAGGTATAATAATTCTGCAGTGGGTAAATCACCGCGTTGTTGCGCGAGCGAACCTGCCCAGGCCAAGATGCTGGGATCTTTTTCTCCCTGGGCACTTA